>JAUVLX010000268.1 GCA_030600525.1 Desulfobulbus sp.
GGCTATGCAGCCTGCGACAAAAGGAGAGTTGCGCATCTTTAACCAGTTTATGGAAACCTTCTCGGTTAATGAGCTTGCAGAAAAGACCAGGAAGGTTGGCAAACAGTTAGGCTACGAAGTACGAATCGAGCAGAAAGACAACCTGCGAAAAGAAGCCGAGGAGCATTATTACAACCCAACACACCAGGGACTAGAAGATATGGGTGTTACTCCGCATTACCTGACAGATGAAGTGATGCAGGGTATGTTTGAGATTGTAAGTAAATTTAAAAATAATATACGAGAAGAAACCATATTCAGGGGATACAAATGGTAACCAGGTGGCTGATCACAGGTGGCTGCGGTTTTCTTGGAAGAAGTCTGATCAAAAATCTCTTAGATGAAGGAGGTCATTCTATAAGGGTCGTAGATAGCCTTAAGGTTGGTACAAGAAAAGACCTTGCAGACGTCTGCAGTTTTATCGAAACACCATCAGGTGAAGTAAAAACAGAGATTACTTCAGAAGAAACTGTTGAACTTATTGTCGGAGATATTTGTGATGCAGCCCTTGCCAATAACGTTTGCAGGGGTATAGATGTTTGCGTGCACCTTGCAGCCAATACTGGTGTGGCGCCATCGGTGGCCGAACCGATGATGGATTGTGAAACAAATGTTCTAGGTACTCTGAATTACCTTGAGGCTGCACGTTTTAACCACCTGAAACGATTTGTTTTTGCTTCATCCGGAGCACCCGCAGGCGAAGTTCAACCGCCGATCCACGAAGAATTGCCTCCGCATCCGGTTTCACCTTATGGAGCGAGCAAACTTGCAGGGGAAGGCTACTGTTCGGCATACTATCGTACTTTTGGAGTCGAAACCGTCTGTCTCCGTTTTGGGAATGTTTACGGGCCTCTGTCTGGCAAAAAAGATAGTGTAATAGCGAAGTTCATTAAACAAGCTATCAACGGTGAACCTCTTGAAATTTATGGTGATGGTACTCAAACGAGGGATTTTATTTATATAGATGACTTGATAAAAGCAGTCAGACAGGCCGTATCAGTCCAAAGTATTGGAGGTGAAGTTTTCCAGATTGCCAGCAACAGAGAAACGACCGTCCTGGAAATGGTTAAGATACTAGAGCCACTCTTGGAGAAATACGGTTTGGGTGACCTGAGAATTGTATATGGAGAAAAACGGCAGGGAGATGTGATGCGTAATTTCTCTGATACTACTAAGGCTAAAAACTTACTGGGGTGGACATGTGAGCATGGACTCACTGACGGGCTATTAAAAACTGTTGACTGGTTTTGTGTAAAAAACAGAGTTCAAAAGGTGTGATGAGGTGGGAATGGCGGTTGAGATATTAACCCGTGATAAGTATGGCACATGGGATGACTTCCTCACTAGGGGCCAAAAGGAAGGTGGCGCATATTTATCTATTGCCTGGAAAGAAGCAGTTGAACAGGCATATGGGTTTAAAACATTCTATCTTACAGTCGTTGAAGAAAATCTCATTAAGGGGATTCTTCCTTTGGTTCTGGTGAAAAGGCCGTTTGGGGGGAAACTCGTTTCATTACCATATTGCGATTATGGCGGAATAGTGGGAGATGACGATAGCACAACTGCAATGCTGTGCGAACGCGCCTGTAGTTTAGCGAAAACCCATAAAGTAGAACTTGAGGTTCGTTGCTCCGTTTCATCGCCATATTTAGAACAACATTCTGATTATGTGCAGGTTAGCAATAAACATCGTATGCTTCTTGAACTTCCTGGCACCTCAGAGGCACTATGGAAGGGCTTTAAATCTAAATTGCGCAGCCAAATTAACGGTTCTCGAAAGAAAGGGCTTACGGTGCAGCTTGGTGGGCGAAAGTTAATGAATGATTATTACCAGGTCATCAGTCAAAATATGAGAGACCTTGGTTCTCCTGTGCACGCTAAAAAGTGGTTCGACTGTATAGTAAGAGGTTTTGACAATAAAGGGTTAGTAGGGCTAGTATACAATGAAAACATACCGGTAGCAGCGGGTGTAATCTTAATTCACGGCAATGTGGTAACAATACCATGGGCCTCTTCGTTACGAAAATACAACAGACTAAGCCCTAACATGTTGCTCTATTGGGCTTTTCTAGAATATTCTGCAAAGTGTGGGTTTTCGGTGTTTGATTTTGGCAGGTCTACTCTCGGAGAGGGGACGTATAATTTTAAAAAACAGTGGGGTGCCAGGCCTGAACCTCTCGCGTGGTATCGGCTTGATTCGGAAGCCTCGCTGGAGCAACGGAGCAATGAAGGTCTGCAGCTGCGATCTGTTCTGGAAAAAGTGTGGAGTCGCCTTCCTTTGTCAGTGGCTAATGTCCTAGGTTCGCGGTTTCGGAGATATATAGATTTATGATTCCCTGGTCAATGCCGCCGGCTGAATCAAAGCTTCCTCTTAATGCTCTTTTTCGTGGCTGGCTGCCAGGAAAAGAGAGCTTTAGTAAAAGCTTGGAGGCATATTGGGGCCAGAAACCTGTGCTTTTTGCAGATAATGCAAAAATGCTTCTCTCTCTAGTCTTCAGTGCTTTAAAGCAGGTAACTGGGAGAAAGGAAATACTGATACCTGGGTATACCTGCTATTCTGTTGCAGCAGCAGCTGTTAGGGCTGGATGTGAAATCGTTTTGTACGATTTAGATCCTGATTCACTTCAACCGGACCTGGGTGATGTAGAAAATAAAATAGGACTTCAGACAATTGCAGTGGTAGGGCAGCATTTGTTTGGTATTCCAGGAGATATCGCAGCCCTTTCAGCTATAGCTCAACGATATGGTTGTTACTGTGTGGAAGACTCAGCGCAGCGATGTGTCGCAATGAAGGATATATATTCACAGGAGAAAGGTGCTGATTGCACAGTCTATAGTTTTGGCCGAGGAAAACCATTGCCACTTGGAAGAGGTGGGGCATTAAAAATAAATAATAAGGAAATAATAAAGGAACTGTCAGCGACGATCAGGAAACTGGAGAACTGTGTATCTCTAGGAGTTGAGACCGCATTGGCCCAGATCCTATCGACACCTCATCTATACTGGATTCCGGAAATGTTACCAATAGGCCTGGGGAAAACTGTTTATAAACCAAATTTTGAGATGAGAGCTATGCCCCATTTTTTTAAAAAATTGGGTAGTGCTGCCCTTGGTTCTCTTGATATCTACAATAGGACGAGAACACAGATTTCATCCTTGTATAATGAGCATTTTTTTTTAGTTTCAAAGTTGGCACAACAGTTTGTGGATAACATACCGCCATGTACCCGTTATCCAATATTGATTCCAAATATGAATTTTGTCAAAAATATGCGGAAATATGGCACCCGCCGGATGTACCCTCTTGCGCTGTGCGATTTAGAGGATATTCAGAGTTTTTTGGGGTCGTCTACTAAGGAAACTCCTGGTGCTCAGAATATAGCCAAACATCTAATAACCTTACCGACACATATGAGAGTTACACCAGAGATTGCATCACGTATAGCAGGTGAAGTTGGTGAGGCATTTGCCAGGGGAGCAGATTAAGTATTGTTTAAGGAATTAGGAAAGACAATTGTTGTAATTAAGGAGGCTTGATAGGTTGGTGGAACTTATTTTCTGGATCTCACTACTACTATTGGTTTGGACTTTTCTGGGCTATCCATTCGCTATTGTCTTTTTGTCGAAGATTATCCCAAAACCATGGCACAAGAAGACTTTTTCAGGGTCTGTGAGCATGGTGATAGCGGCGCACAATGAAGAAGCTGTTATTCGTGAGAAGATTGAAAACTGCCTGGTGTTGGATTTTGGGGAGGCTCGCCAGGAAATTTTTATTGTTTCCGATGGTTCGATTGATGGAACAAATGATATTTTACGGGAATATGATGGTTTATGTGAAACATTACAATTTATTTCTTACCATCCAAGAAAAGGAAAGGCCAATGCATTGAATGTTGCTGTTTCAAAAGCACGTGGTGATATTCTTATTTTCAGTGATGCCAATGTTATTATCGATAAAGAAAGCTGTATTGCTTTGCTGAGTCCTTTTGAGGATTCTGAAGTCGGGGCGGTATGTGGGAAAGTTGTAGTGCATGCACGTGGAGATGAAGAGGTTGCTGGGGAAAGTCTTTATATGAAGTATGAGGCAATGATCCAAAGGGCTGAATCGTCGGTGAACAGTATGGTTGGGGTTGATGGTGCCTTATTTGCTTTACGTAGAAATTTATTCAGGCCTCTTGCTGAAAGTACCATCCTGGATGATTTTGCCCTTGCGATGCTGGCGCCCCTCGAGGGGCAACGAATTGTTTATGAAGACCGGGCTTCGGCCGTTGAGGAAGTTGTCCCTTCGGTCGACGATGAATTTAAACGGAAAACCAGAATTGTGACCGGGGGATACCAGTATCTTGCCGGTTTTCTGAAACAAGGGCATAAGGTTAATCCTATGATGCGTGTCAGCTTTATATCGCATAAGCTTTTGCGCTGGCTGGCGCCTTTCTTTTTGATTACAGTCTTCGTTGCCAACATAACGGTAATGGATCACGTAATGTTTTGCTGGATTTTTATGACTCAGATTTTTTGTTATGCAATGGCGGGATTAGGGTTTTTTGTGAAAAAGTTCAGGAAAATTCATTTAATTTACCTTCCATACTACTTTGTCGTCATTAATTTCGCGGCATTTGTTGGTTTTTTCCGGTTTTTAACTCTTAAAGAACAACCACTTTGGGAAAAGGTTGAAAGAAAATAAACTCATAGGCCAAGTAGGGTTTGGGGAGTAATGAGAAACTGAAATGTTGAATATGCATGTAATCCGCAAGCTTAACTGGCTGCTAACACCATCGCAACGGAAACAGGTATTGTTATTGTTTTTAGCTTTTTTAACAATGGCTTTTTTCGATGTTGTAAGCATTATCTCTATAATGCCCTTTATCAGTATGGTGAGCAACCCGGAGCTTGCGCAAAGCAATGCGATGCTTAACCAAATCTATTCCTACCTTAGTTTTACGAATACAACTGAATTTTTAATTTTTTTGGGCAGCCTGGTCCTAATTCTTATTGTTATTTCAAATATTACCAGGCTGCTGGCGCTTTGGTTCATAGCCACCTTTGTTCAAAATTGTAAATCCGAATTGTCTACACGGTTGCTGAGAAGTTATCTCCAGCAACCCTACGCATTCTTTTTGAATCG
>JAUVLX010000340.1 GCA_030600525.1 Desulfobulbus sp.
AGAAGAGGTCGAAGAAAAATACATCGATGATGATGATGATGATGATGATGATGAGGATCAGGAAAACGAAATTAGTGAAGACTTGAACGAAGAGGCTCCACCGGAGTTGTAGGAACGCCCTCTATCTAGTGTCGCGTCAACGATGAAATGTCGAAATATTGCGCTGGATTTTTTTGGTCCTGGATTTCTTTAACTGGTTGTTCATAGTGAGCTATGTACCACCAGTTAAAGAAATCCAGGTGCGAGAAGAAACAAGCAAGATACGTCAGAGCAGCGTTGACGAGACACTAGTTACTTAACAAGATAGTTTTCTCTTTCTTTCCTGCAAACAATCTCTCTTTTTTACTATAATAGGTTTTCTATGTTTTGATGGCGTCGTAAAAAACTTCGGTTTACGGCGTTGTGGCCTTTTTCATGGCACTCAACATACCCATGTCTGCCTTAAAACATCTCTCCTCGGAGTCTTGCTTCGCACACCTGTATATTATTGTTGTAACTTAGCCATCTTTTAAAACATGATGGACTTTTTACAAGTCCATCATGTTTTACACATTGCACAATTAGGTTACATTCCCTTTTGCTCTACAATTTAATCAAGCCGCTTTGAAAAACGAATCGCACTGACCAACAAAAAAAACACTGCGAAACCAAGCAGATAAAATATGTCAACTGCGACCCCGTTCAGAGATTCTCCCCTAAGAACGATTCCCCTGATAATACGAAGGAAATGGGTTAAGGGCAGTATCTCTGCCAACAGCTGAGCAATTCTCGGCATGGCAACAAAAGGAAACATAAATCCTGAAAGCAGCATAGAGGGAAGGAATATAAAGATAAACATCTGCATTGCGGCCAATTGATTGCGGGCTAGGGTTGAGATGGTCAGCCCAAGAGTCAAATTGGCAAGAATAAAGATCAAGCAGACCGTATAGATGGCAATAAGTTTGCCAGCCACAGGGATTTTGAAAAGCAACACACCAAGAAACAGGATGACTGAGACTTGGATCAGTCCGATACCGATGTAGGGTATTATTTTTCCCAGCATCAGTTCAAGGTTTCGTACCGGTGTGGTAATAAGCAACTCCATATTGCCCCGCTCCCGCTCTCGGACAATGGCGATTGAGGTAAACATGATAATGGTCATGGTCATGGTAAGAATAACGCCAAGTAAGCCAGGCACAGTGAATAATGCTGCCCTTCTTTCGGGATTATAGAGTAGACGTACAGATATCTGCTGCGCCTCCGATTGGTTGGCAACAACGCTGCCTGGTTGAAAGGAAAAATTGCTCAACTGACGAACTGCGGCAGCCAGGGTCGTATCAGACCCGTCCACAAGCAGCTGCGCCACTGCACGCTCCCCATCATAATGACGTTGCTCCCCATCGTGGGGAATATACAAACCAGCGCCCACTGTACCGTCTTGAATGAGCGCCTCTAACTCCTGGGGACTAGTTGCCGTTTTGGTAAAATCCAAAATCTGGGTTGCCCCCAGATCCATAATCAGTTGCCGGGAAAAGCCATTACTCAGGTTATCGACAACAGCAGTAGGTATATGACGAACATCAGTATTGATTGTATAGCCGAACAGAACCAGTTGAAACAGCGGGATCATAATCACCATGCCAAACGTCAATCGATCATGGATCAGGTGAAGAACTTCCTTCCGACAAATAGCGATGATTCTGACAAAGGCAGCAGGTATGGACATTGACGTCAAGCTCCTGTGTCCCTTTCCTGGGTAACCATGACAAAAACACCTTCCATTGATGGTTCAACGGTCTTTACAGTAAGATTACAGCCAAACATCTTCTCAGCCAGCCACGCTTCACCTTTTACTTCTCCAGGTCTGAGCATGACGCGTAAGGACAATCCTATTCTAGTCGTTGTTAGAACCTCTGGGAGCCCTTTAAGCACATGGCAGGCCGACGCGATGCCTTGTCCGTCCACTTAAAATATTCTGCTCCCCAAATTCGCTTTCAAGGTTTCCGGCGTTCCATCGGCTACTTTTTGTCCCTCGTGCAGGATGGCTAACTGGTGGCACCGCTCTGCTTCGTCCATTAAGTGAGTGGTGACCAGGACCGTTGTTCCCCCTCACACATAATAAAAAGTTCGTCCCAAAATTCTCGACGCGTATTCGGGTCCACTTCTGATGTCGGTTCATCCAGAAGCAACAGTTTAGGGTGGTGGATAACGGCCGCAGCCAGTGCCAGCCTCCGCTTCTGGCCTCCGGAGAGGGCTCCTGCAGGTCTGTTGATAAAACGGCTGAGATTAAATCTTCAAGCAGGTCGTGGACACGTCCCTTCCTTTTACTTCTTTCTACTCCCATAATCAGTGCCATAAACTGCATATTTTGCAATATGGTCAGATCGCTGTAGAGAGAAAACTTCTGGGTCATATACCCGACTTCTCTTCTGATCTGTCTGGTCTGTTCTGGGATTTTCATTCCCAGCACTTCAATCTCCCCAGCAGACGGTTCAAGTAAACCGCACATCATCCGTATAGCGGTTGTTTTACCACTCCCGTTGTGTCCGAGAAAACCATAGACCGCCTCTCGTGGAATCACCATATCAACCTTGTCAACCGCGGTAAATTGACCGAACCGTTTTGTCAGCCCCTTCACCTCAACAGCGGTCTTCACTGCTCCTCCAGAGCAAAAGTTGCACGGGAGTACCTCCAGTCAATTTCCGGGCTTCTTGATCCACGATATCCAATTCAGCAATATAAGAAAGCCGGGAACGATCTTTTTCAGACAATGCAAAGTAAGGCGTAAAAGAGGCCACTGAGGAAATAGAACGTAGGCGAACCGAAAAAACCTTTTCCTGACCATTAAGATGTAAACGATACTCTGATCCGGGCAACATACGGGATCGATAGGGTTCCGGAATATAGCCCCTCGCCCATGGCCTGTCACCAGCAAGCAGAGTACATACCACCGCATTCACCGGTGGCCTGTCTCCCAATTTAAAGGGCAGACTGTCAACCACGCCATCACGAACTGCTCTAATCGAATAATCTTCGCGAATCAGTTGTACCTGTTCCAGTTGAGCCTGCAAAGAAGCCACTCTGCATTTTGCCTGCTCGACCTGCTCCCTCCGAGTTCCGAGTTCCGAGTTCCGAGTTCCGGCAAGGAGCTTATCGAGGCTTGCCGATAAGACATTGACCTCTCCCTTGGCATTTAAATACTCATTCCGAGCATTATCCAGCTTTTGTTTGCTGGTTGATTTTGTCCCCAACAGAGCCTGCTGCCGCTGATAATTTTCATCCATGTTTTTCATGGTGGCCAGAGCCGCCTCCAGCCTGGCCCGAACTTCCGCTATTGTTTCCGACCGAGGACCCGCCTCTAATTCCTTGAGCTCCCATACTGCTTGCTGCAGTCGTGCTTGAAGCTCATTGTAACGGCTTACAATTTTCCGATCATCTACCTGCATCAACAGTGTACCTGCAGTAACCCGTTGTCCTTCCTGAACCACTATCTCTAGAATGGCTTCACTGGGTGGAGTGCGGTTGTTTACTCGATCCCACTCCAGGGTTCCAAG
>JAUVLX010000269.1 GCA_030600525.1 Desulfobulbus sp.
ATTACATTATACTTTAATTATAAACAGGTAGCGGAGTGACGTTTTCTTAGTTTTTTCCCCACAATCGAACCTGCCCTTCAACGGGTAGGGGCTCCGCAAAGACACTTTGGATAAACCTTGAAAAAGCTCAGTAAGATGTCAGAGATACGAGGCAAGGGCAACGATCTGATGGCCCAGATTGTTGAAAATTTTCCAGTGGCCACCTTTGTTATTGACCATAAGCATCGCATTTTACACTGGAACCGAGCATGTGAAATTATTACCGGGGTTTCAGCAAAACAAATGCTCGGCAGCACCCGAACCTGGGAGCCATTCTATCCTGAAGAACGACCGGTTATGGCAGATCTGATCGTCGACGGCAAACTGGATCAAATAGCGCACTATTATGCTGGCAAGTATTCCCCTTCACAGATCCTGGAAGACACGTGGGAAGCAGAAAGTTTTTTTTCCCATTTCCCAAATGGCGGTAAGTGGCTCGCCTTCACCGCATCAGCCTTAACCGACGATAATGGCAAAATCATCGGCGCTATTGAAACCCTGCGCGACATCACAGCGGAGAAAACATCTGAAGCTGCGTTGCGTGAAAATGAGCATCTTTTAAACGAAATCATAGATGGCTCACCAGTGCCCATTTTTGTCCTCAACACCGATCACCAGGTGACCCACTGGAACCGGGCCTGTGCTGCATTAAATTGTGTCCCTGCAAAAGACATGATTGGGACCAGTAATCAATGGAAAGCTTTTTACGATGCCAAACGCCCTGTCATGGCAGACCTGGTCGTCGATGGCCACGGGGAACAAGTTCCGGAATACTACCAAGGCACCTGTAAAAATTCTCCACTGGTCAAAGGGGCCTGGGAAGCGACAGCCCATTTCCCCCACTTTCAATCCGGTCCGAAATGGCTCTATTTCACAGCAGTACCCCTCTACGGTCTTGACGGTCATATTGTTGGTGCAGTGGAAACCCTCCAGGATGTAACTGAGCGTAAACAGTATGAACAGCAACTGGAGACAAAGGCAAACTTCGATACATTGACAGGCCTGGCCAACCGTAACCTGCTCGACAACCGTCTCCAGCAAGCAATTATCATGGCAAAAAGAGATAAACAGCAACTGGCCCTGCTGTTTCTTGATCTGGATAACTTCAAACAGATTAACGATACTCTTGGCCACACGGTGGGTGATCAGGTTCTCAAAGCCCTCGGGAAAAGGATCGCCAATTGTGTGCGTGAAGTAGACACAGTCGCCCGAATCGGTGGCGATGAATATGTGGTCCTCCTCTATGCACCGGAGAGCGAACACCAAGTGACAACCATTGTCCGCAGACTGCTTGACGAGGTGAGCCGTAAGCTCCCTATGGCTGGCAGGCAACTCTACAACGGCTGCAGTATAGGTATTGCCCTGTACCCAAAGGACGGCGACACTCCTGAAACGCTTATGATGCATGCCGATACAGCCATGTACCGGGCCAAAGCCAATGACAAAGGATGGTTTCGCTACTATGCTGAAGGATTGACCCAGGAAGCAGCCAAGTGGATCGAGCTTAAACAGGATTTGCACAACGCACTGCAAAAAAAACAACTGGAGCTTTACTACCAACCCCAGTTCGACCTCAAAACTCAAGAGATAGTCGGTGCTGAGGCACTGGTTCGCTGGAACCATCCCTCCATGGGACTCTTGCTGCCTGACAGTTTTATTCCAATCGCTGAGGAAACAGGGCTGATCCTGCCCTTGGGAGAGTGGGTCGCACGCACAGCAGTAGCGGAAGCGAGTACCTGGCAAAAAGAAACCGGATACAATCTGCGAATATCAGTCAATGTATCGGCCAGACAGTTTCGATACCAAGAATTGGTTGATATGCTCGACAGTGTCCTGAAAGAAACCGGTTTCCGGGCCATAAATCTGGAGTTGGAGCTAACAGAAAGCCTGGTAATGAGTAATCCTCGCAGGGCAGCTGATCGACTCAATGTGTTGAAAAAGAAGGGGTTTTCTCTAGCAATGGATGACTTTGGCACTGGTTACTCAAGCCTTGCCTATATTCGTCGTTTCCCCTTTGACATGGTCAAACTAGACAAATCCTTTATCCGTGACCTGGGGAAAAATAAGGCAGCCGAGGCGATTGTCAGCGCCATGCTCGATCTTGGCAAAGCTTTGGGACTGCGGATGGTCGCAGAAGGGGTAGAAACGGAAGCACAGAGAGACTTTCTTGCCGCCAAAGGATGCGACGAGATCCAGGGTTTCTTGTTCAGCAAGCCTTTACCGGCAGAGGCCTTTCTGCAACTGCTAAAAAAGCATGGTACACACCAGTGCTGAAAAAAAATATTTCCCTAGGCTCTTTGTTACTATCGTTCTGTTGTTGCCAGTTTGAGGGCTAATCCAAGAAAGACAGTGCCAGCTAGCCTGTTTAGGGTAACCTGAATGCGGGATGATCGTTTCAACCACCTACCAAGTGTCCCCGCCAGTAGCGCAATGGTACCAAAAATAACGATGGTGGCAACGATGAACAAGCCACCCAAAAGCAGCATCTGGATGGATATCGCCCCTCTTTGCGGATCAGCAAATTGCGGCAGAAACGCTAAGAAGAAAATGGATACCTTGGGGTTAGTGATATTCATTATGATGCCACGGCGGTAGAGTTTCCAATACTTTATCTGTCCGTTATGGCTGTCCTGGATCGCACTTGCAGGTGCACGGAAGGCCTGCCATGCCAGATAGACAAGATAAGCGGCACCAATGAATTTAAGAATGGAAAAAGCCAGTGCAGATGTCTGAAAAATGACGGCAACACCAAACGCCACCGCAGTGCTGTGCACAATAAGTCCAGTGCAGAGACCGAGCATGACAACTATCCCGGCAAGTCTTCCATGGAGGGCAGACTGGGTCAGGACAAAGATATTATCCGGACCTGGTGCCAAGGCAAGCAGTATGGAGGCCATTAAAAATGTCATCTGGGTTTCAATTGGTAGCATCATTTTTCTCTCTTTATACAGATTTCCTCTGGAGTATTGAAGATACCGCTGCAAATGGTTTATTTACATCCACTGAAAGTAGGAGTTAGCCAGGCTAGCTGCCACTATATAATGCACCCCAATCCCAAAAAGGTGATTATCAACTTTTCCCCATAATTCGTTTATATGCACCTGTGGTAGGAAAAGCCTTTATGGAAATCCTAATATTTTCTAGGGTTAATGTGAATACTCGTCGCGGAACAAGTCTGATAACGAATAGTTCCACCACAATACAATAACAGAAAAAACACAAAAAAAGCTTCGTTCTGATAATCGAAGCTGCCCTGGAGGATGCTGGATGATGAACAACCCCATAACAGATATATATCAAGGCTGGGTTATATCAGTAAAGGCAGAGAAAAACATGTGCGCCAAATTTAGCTTTGATATCACCAGCCCTTCGGGGTACACTCAGCATGTTGCCATGGGTGGTGAAAACGAACAACGGGCAGTAGAAAGGGCACGGGAAATGATAGATATGGAGATTGCCCTTCTGGAAGAAGAATAGACACTGTGCCTTCTTGGACGTACGAATAAGCAACAGTCTTGACCTGTAACTGATAAATAGTTCCGGCTTGACAAGGAGATGCCGCGTATATATAGATAATCGATGATGGTCTCAATCTATCGTTCTCCCTTACCCGAGCAACGGATATCGAGACCTCTGTTACTGAGCAAATGACAACCAACGCAGCAACAGATTAATTAGCATTCTTTATCTGTTACACAGGTAGTAAGTTTTCACAGAAACTACCTGAAAACGCGTCCCAAGATTGAATATAAGGGGGATTCTTTCTGATCCTTTCTTTTTATTGTCTCCTTCTTCAGCAAGACCTTCCTTTTCGCAAAAACAATATGTTGGATCGAACAAATGAAATATTTTTACCTATCTCCCTTTGTTCTACGACTAAAAGAGAGCCTTTAATTGCAAGACACCAACACATGGAACAACACAATGGATTCACCGTCTACGTTTAATCATCCCCTGAATACGCTCCCCGAGCACCTTATCCGGATGGGGTGGACCAGACATTTCCAAACTGCACTAGAAAAGCTCCCCTCTCCCCACACACCAGCAAAAGTCATTGGAGGCTGTAAAAACAGCTTTCTGGTGAACCAGGGGGCAACGCCCTTCACTGCAACTCCAGCCAGAACCCTGGAGCACACACCGGAGGGGATTTACCCGGTAGTGGGTGACTGGGTAGTGGTTAAAGACGAGGTCATCACCACTGTTTTGACAAGAAAAAATATACTGGCAAGAGGTGCTGCCGGAAGCCAACACAAACAGAAATCAGGGCAGGTAAAAAAACAAATAATGGCGGCAAATATTGATACCGTCTTTATTGTCTGCGGGCTTGATCGAGATTTTAATTTGCGGCGGCTTGAACGCTACCTGACCCTGGTTTACAACTGCGGTCTTACTCCGGCAATAGTGCTCACCAAAGCCGACCTTGAGCAGCATCCAAAAGATCGGGCAGATGAAGTAACTGCCATAGCCTTTGGCGTACCTGTCCACTTGATATCAGCCCATGAAGACAGTGGTCTGTCTACCCTGGATGAACACCTTGCCCCTGGGCAGACAGTTACTCTGATTGGTTCCTCTGGTGCTGGCAAATCCACTCTGATAAACAGACTTTACGGCTCAAACTTACAGGCCACTGGAGCTGTCAGCAAAAGGGTTGGAAAAGGCAGGCACACCACCACCACTCGAGATTTAATCACGCTCCCTTCAGGCAGCATGCTGATTGATAACCCGGGAATGCGGGAAATTACTTTCAGCGACGATCATGGTGCCCTGGATACAACCTTTCCGGAAATCGAACTCCTCACTCGATCATGCCGGTTTGCAGATTGCAGCCATACCCACGAGCCTGGCTGTCAGGTTCTGGATGGTGTTGCCTCAGGACAAGTCTCCAAGGAGCGGCTGGACAGTTATCTTAAAATGCAACATGAACTCTCCTTTTTTGCAAACAGAGACCAGAAATCAACCTCCAAAAAAGAAAAGGGGAAAAAAAAGGGATAGCCATATAGCAGATATTGCGAGCATTATTTTTATAAAATAACGCTGATATGGGGTAAAAAGGCATTATCGGACAGCCTTCTGATGAAAGACGACAATAAAAAAGAACTCCAAGTCAGCTATGAGCCTG
>JAUVLX010000323.1 GCA_030600525.1 Desulfobulbus sp.
GTCCCGGTTGCCTTTGGCGAAAAGACAGTTATGCGGATCCTGGATTCAGATGTTATTTTTCAAGATCTGGATGGATTGGGATTTTCGCGGCGTGATCGGGTAGTGTACAATAATTTTATGTCATCCCCCCATGGGATAGTCTTGGTCACTGGGCCTACCGGAAGCGGTAAGTCCACCACTCTTTATTCGACCCTTAAGCAGATTGCTAGCCCGGACAAAAATATCATCACCGTTGAAGATCCGGTGGAGATGGTCCACGAGGAATTTAACCAGATCGCAGTGCAGGCGCAAATTGATGTCACCTTTTCCAATATTTTGCGTAATATTCTGCGTCAGGATCCAGATATTATCATGATTGGTGAGATACGTGATCTGGATACGGCCACGTATGCAGTGCAGGCTGCCTTAACAGGTCACCTGGTATTTTCCACCCTGCACACCAATGATGCCGTATCCACTATCATTCGTCTGGAAGATTTGGGGCTGGAACCTTTTTTGATCGGCTCTACTATGCTTGGGGCGTTGGCGCAGAGGTTGGTGCGGAAAATTTGTCCCAACTGTACTGAATCGTACGAGGTTGAGGCGACTGAGCTACAAAAATTGGGTTTTCCAGTGGGTGATAAAAGGGTTTTTGAGCTGCAACGGGGCACAGGTTGTCGTCATTGTCGAGGTACCGGCTATTATGGGCGTATTGGCATTTTTGAAATATTTCCCATGTCAGAACAACTGAAGGGAATGGTTTCTTCCAGGTCAACAGCAGACGATTTACGCCAGATTGCCATACGCGAGGGCATGTCTACTCTTCGAGAGGATGCCTGGCGTAAGGTGCAAAGCGGGTTGACAACCATCGAAGAAGCGTTACGGGTAACCAGAGATGTGTAGAGAAGAGATTGATTTTTTGTTAAATAAGAGTTGGGCAGAATAAGGGCATGGGAATTAACGTAGTCTGTAAAAATAAAAAGGCGTTTCACGATTATCATATCGATCAAACCTTTGAAGCAGGCATTGTGCTTAAAGGGCCGGAAGTGAAATCGTTACGAGCAGGCAAGGGAAACCTCCGTGATGGGTATGCCCAGATGAGAAATGGTGAACTTTTTTTGTATAATGTGCATATTTCACCTTACTCATTTGCCACCAATATGGTATCGGAACCCCTGCGGGTCAGAAAATTGCTGCTCCACAAAAAGGAGCTGCGAAAATTAATTGGTAAATTGCACGAGAAGGGGATTGCGCTTATCCCTCTTAAGATATACTTTATAGGAAATGGGAAGGCCAAAGTCGAATTAGGACTTGCCCGTGGTAAAAAACTCTTTGATAAACGAGCATCGCTAAAAGAAAAGCAGTCAAAACGTGATATAGATCGTGATTTACGGCGTAGCGACTGAAATATTGCTCAACTCATAGTAACAAAATTTTTCATACATGGGGGCGAAACGGATTCGACGGGGATATTGAAGCTTATAGTTGCATGTCGAGTTTCTGTCAGCTCGTAAAAATGACGGAATTTAATATAATCGCAGACGATTATAATTACGCACTAGCAGCTTAGTCTGCTGTGCCGTTCCACCAGTCTTTGTCTACGGGACTGGATTAGGAGCGTCGACTCTGTAGGCTGGTCAACCGCGAACGCCTGAGACACGGTTGGCGAGAACTTTTCAGGCTGGTGTCCGGTTATCCTTGTTTCGGGGGAGCACAGGATGCGAGATTAAATCTCGAAACTAAGCATGTAGATACGTAAGGGGAGAATTTCCGGACGCGGGTTCGACTCCCGCCGCCTCCACCAAAACATAGTCCAGTGAGATCCTGGAAGACTTGAAACCCGAGGGCCTGTAAGGCTTTCGGGTTTTTTGTTGTCCTGTGTGTCAATGGGGTCAGACTCGATTGATTCTGTTTCTCGAATGGTGTAGTATCGGGAGAAAAGTCGACTCCGATGAGGAAAAGCACTATGGCTCGTTTACCCCGTTTTGTCATTCCCGGTCAGCCACAGCATGTCATTGTCCGTGGCAATAATCGGGAACCCATTTTTCTGTCTGATAGCGACTACCAGTTTTATTTGGAAAAGCTGAGGTTGGCCTGTACAAAGCATCGGTGTGATGTTCATGCCTATGTCTTGATGACAAATCATCTCCACCTGCTCATAACACCACATCAGGAAGACGGCATCTCCAAAACGATGCAGATGCTCGGGCGATACTATGTGCAATACTTCAATTTCAACTATCGACGCACGGGCACATTGTGGGAGGGCCGGTATAAGGCAACATTGATTGATAGTGAAAATTATGCTCTGATCTGCCACCGCTATATTGAACTTAATCCCGTGCGTGCAAATATGGTGGTGCATCCTGAGGAGTATCCATGGTCGAGTTATCGGCATAATGCGTTGGGCGAGGTGAGCAGTTTCGTAACTCATCATTCCCTGTATCAGTCGCTGGGAGCAACAGCTAAACAACGGCAGGCCGGGTATAGAGCACTGTTTCAGGCTGAAATTCCGACGCAAACGCTGGATGAAATCAGGGCGGCGACCAACAAAGCCTGGGTGCTGGGGAGCGATTATTTCAAGGAACGGGTAGCATCACAACTGAATCGGCCGACCCGGCCAAACACCAGAGGTGGTGATAGGAAGTCAAAGGATTTTCATGAGCAGCAGAAAATCAATCGAGTCTGACCCCTTGATTATTGATTATGACCCCTTGATTACTCTTGATTCCTGGTGTTAGCAATATTGCTCTGCACCGGCCTGTCAAAAAAACAGAAAACGAGAGTGGCAAAAGCAAAAGCTTAAAAGTGATTCAGGGTTTGGTCTGTACGGATGATTGGTAGACTCTTTTCGTGATTTCAAACTGGTCAGGTGGCAACAGTTCTTGGATTTTCCGGTAAATCTTGGCAGAAACAAGGCCGTAATAGGCTCTAGCAATGGTTTCGGTATTTTTACCAACCAGGCTCATCCCTGTCGGCCATATCTTTCCTGCTCTTGATAAAACCTTCAAGGGCCTGGTGGAAGGGTGCAGCGTGAAGTGCCTTTGCTTGACTCGCCAGGTGCTTTGCTTTATCGTAATTGCCGTCCAAAAGATTTTGAACGGCATGTTGTGCTAAGGTTTTTGCCTGGGTTTCAATATTTAACACCAGGCTCAAGTCGGCACCGCAACGTCCGCAGATGGTGCTCCTCAGTTTTCCTCGGCATTGGGGACAACGGTCCATCTATCATGTCTCCATAAAAAAGATTATTTCAGAGAGCTCTTCCATACTTTCTTCCAGGAGGGTTTCATCATCGCTGGCCAGCGCACCACGGATGTTTTCGATCAGGGCGGTGATGTCGTCACGGTCTTCCTGGCAGGCTTCCTGCAAAATGTTGTCAGCCTTTTCCACGAGCGCTTCGGCCTGAATCCGGCGACTGTTGCTTATTTCACCAGACGGTTCAGGCTTCCCTGTCTCCTTAATGCTGTCGGAAGTCGGAGTTTCCTGTACCGTATGGTCGGTAAAAAGCTGATGGATTTTTTCCCGGGCTTCTGCCAGGGGTTCATGGGCCGTATCGGAGAGAACATTTTGGATTGTTACCGACTTTTTCAATCCGGTCGCCTTTTCGGTTGCGCTCACCTGCAGGATACCGTCGGTATTGAGCGCAAAGGTTGCGATAATTTCACTGCCTTCTGGATATTCGCCCAGTCCTTCGACGAGAAAGCTGCCCACTTCCAGATTATCCCGGGCATTTGAGGCTTCACCTTGATATACCTTGATTTTTACGGTTTCCTGGTTGTCGACAACCGTATAAAAAACTTCACTGCGGGTTACCGGGATAGGGGTGTTTTTCTTGATCACCGGGACATACAGATCAGGTGTGAAATTACCATCGAGTTCTCCGATCGCGCTGGTGCCAAAGGTGTATGGGGTGATATCCACCAGAACGGCCCGAACCTGCAGGCCGCCAATCATGGCGGCCTGCATGGCAGCACCCGCAGCGACGCAAAGATCAGGGTCAATCTCAAA
>JAUVLX010000219.1 GCA_030600525.1 Desulfobulbus sp.
CGCTGCACCTAACCCTTCATTTTGATGGGAGGGGAGAGGTGGATATCGATATACTTAAGGATCTGACTATAAAATCCTGCCCCGATTTTATCCGCGACGTAGTAGACTTATGCGGCAGCAGGACCCTTTCACTGCGTATGAAAAACCCAGAGGTAAAGCGGCGTGGAAATGGCAAATATGATTATAAAAAAAAAGCCCATGCATAAATGTATTCATAAAGTAAGAGTACCCGTCCATAAAGAATATTTTGGTCCGACAAGGGCATTATGCTTAAAATTTGATCGTTGGCGCTAAGCCTAGACTCCGATAGCAACTATTTGCCTCCAACAAGATTTATCACATGCCTAGGAGGCTGCGTTTACCTGTTATCAAACCAGAATTCTCAGGTATTGCCGTTAACCTCTGTTAAGGTAACTGCAACACCTTTGAATTCCATTTTAAAAAAGGGCAACACAACACCGAACTTGTATCCAAAAGTCATTATGATCATTGATGGATACGCCTGCAGCAATTACAATTACTCACCTCCTGCTGCTCTGCTTGTCTGAAACTAATAAAAAAGTGCTTGCTTTTTTATCAATACAGAGTATTATTATCCGGTGTAGTAGGGTATTAGTTTTCCATGTTGAGAGATTGTCTTCTTAACCGTCCAATGCTCTTTAAAAGAGTTTAGGACGGTTTTTTTATATCATGACAGTAAATATACAATATCCTCGATCAATGAAATGGCCGCCTCAAAGGCCAGCAGAAAGGAAACAAAAGAATTGAACAACGGTATTGTAAAGTGGTTTAACGCGTCAAAGGGTTTTGGTTTTATTGAGCAAGAAAATGGTTCTGACATATTTGTCCATTATTCTGCTATTCAATCAGATAGTTACAAAACACTTGATGAAGGCGCTCAAGTACATTTTGAAGTAATCGACGGCCAGAAAGGACCGACAGCAGCAAATGTAGTACAGCTGTAAACTCTTTCTAAAACAAACGACCCTCAAATGCCCTGCTTTCAGAGCAGGGCATTTTTTTTGGGGACACAGCGGTGTCTCCCCAAATCACCTTACTACCAAATACCACCCATTTCCTTTTTAGATATCTCATGACAACATTCTCAGATCTTGGCATTAAAGACGAAATTGTACAAGGACTTGAGTCCTTGGGAATCGTCACCCCTACTCAAATCCAAAGCGAAGTCATCCCTTTGCTGCTTGAAAAGCAAGGCGACCTCATAAGTCTCGCTCAAACTGGAACAGGAAAGACTGCCGCATTTGGCCTACCCCTGATCCAATTAACAGACGACAGCAACAAAAACACGCAAATGCTAGTCCTTTGTCCAACAAGAGAATTATGCGTTCAAGTCGCCAGGGATTTACAGGAATACGCTAAAAATATACGCAAAATAAACATTCTGTCCATCTATGGTGGCGCCCGCATTGAACAACAAATGCAAGCCCTTCGAAAGGGCGCGCAAATTATAGTTGCAACCCCAGGACGCCTTAACGACCTCATCCGGAGAGGGAGAGTTGATATAACTCATATCCGTTATGTGGTTTTTGATGAAGCTGATGAAATGCTGCAAATGGGCTTTCAAGATGAAATTAACGCTATCTTGGAACAGACCCCTGCAGAAAAAAACACCTTGCTCTTTTCTGCCACCATGCCGAGAGAGGTCGCAGCAATTGCTAGCAAATACATGACCAATCCCGCCGAAGTAACAGTGGGCAAGCGTAATGCTGGTGCAGAAAATGTGCTCCATGAGTTTTACACAGTACATAACCAAAACCGCTACGCGGCTTTAAAACGGATCCTCGACAACGCACCTGGTAACTATTCCATTGTTTTTTGCCGGACCAGGGTGGAAACCCAGGAAATAGCAAACAAGTTGATCCAGGACAACTACAATGCGGATGCATTGCATGGCGATCTATCCCAGGCACAGAGGGATCTGGTCATGGGTAAATTTCGTTCTAAGCATCTTCAAATCCTAGTCGCTACAGACGTTGCAGCCCGTGGTCTTGACGTCAACGATCTGACCCATGTGGTTAACTACAACCTCCCTGATGATTTTTCCAACTACACTCACCGCAGTGGCCGAACAGGTAGAGCTGGACGCAAAGGAATTTCTGTAGCCATTATTAATCCCAGAGAACGGTATAAAATCAGGGAAATTGAAAAAAAGATCAAAAAGAAATTTGCCCAGTGCAAAGTCCCTTCTGGCACTGTGATTTGTCAAAAGCAACTTCTCAACCTTGTTGACACCGTTACCAAAGTCGAAGTGGATAGCGCACAGATCGATCCACTCTACACTGAGGTGGCAGAGCTACTTGCATCCTATGACCATGAAGAACTTATCAAAAAGTTTCTCTCCCTTGAATTCAACCAATTGCTCAAATATTACCGCAATGCACCTGATCTCAATGCATCGGACAGGGGTAAAGGTGAACCTGAAAGAAGGGATGGCAGGCGAAAGCTTCAAGCTCGGCAGACTGATCGCACCCAACAGTTTACCCGCTTTTTCCTCAATGTTGGCCGCCGAGATGGCATCATGCCACAAAGACTGATCGGCGCCATCAATGAAGCTCCTGGTGGGGGCCGCATCAAGGTAGGCAAAATAGAAATAATGAGAAACTCTGCCCTTATCGAGGCAGATAGTAAATATATCCCCCAGGTTCTCAGCGCCTTCCAGGCTATTACCATTAACGGCAAACCTGTTTCCATTGAGGTTGCCTCAAAAGGACGAGCCCCCAAAGCAGCCCCAAAAGGCAATCCTCGTTTCTTGAAGGGCAACAGCAACACCAGGAGGAAATAACATCCACCAAGTTATAAAAAAAGGCAAAGAACAGGGAGTCCCTGTTCTGCCACATCAAGTGCCAGCGTACACGTGCACGATAAAACTCGTCTGAGGAGAGTGATTATGAATATTTATGTGGGTCAATTACCCTTTGATGTAAACGAAAATGACCTTGAGGTTCTCTTTTCAGAGTTTGGTGAAGTAGCCAGCGCTCGCCTGATAATGGATCGATATTCAGGACGGCCAAAAGGATTTGCTTTTGTAGAGATGCCAAACAATTCAGAAGCTGATGCGGCCATTAAATCGTTAAACAAAAGTATGTTTAAAGGGCGGGAAATAAAAGTCAATCAAGTGCAGCCCCAAAAAAAAACCAAACGTTCCAAGCGCCGTCCACGCTACTAAAG
Organism: Desulfobulbus sp.; assembly: GCA_030600525.1. Lineage (GTDB taxonomy): Bacteria > Desulfobacterota > Desulfobulbia > Desulfobulbales > Desulfobulbaceae > Desulfogranum. The sequence goes on from JAUVLX010000219.1 coordinate 3,190, forward strand.
CCCTACACAGTAATTGCCCTGTTATGCAATAGAACAAAAACGATTTTCTTTGCTGGTTTTTGTCCTATTGCCCAACAGATACTTTCCCCCATCACCCAAAACAAAGGCCACAATCAGGACAGGTCGAGCTCTTTGTTGAAAAAGAATATCCACATGCAGGGCAGGTAGCCTGCTCAGCGTTTGTGTCATACACAGCATCCGTATATGTGGTATCAAAATCTTCCAGACCTGTGGTTATTCGATATTCCTGTTCCAGGATGGTCATAACTTCTTCAATATCATCACGCCTTACCTGAAGCAGTAATTCTGTACCACAGCAACCTTTTCCACAATTACTCCCCTGCTCAGAAATTAGAAGGGACGGGACGGATCGTTCCAAAAGGTAAGCCTGCACTTGTTTAATCTGCAAGGTCGGCCCTTTGCGTATGGTTACCACCTCCTCATCTGGTGTAATTTCCCTGGATCGTGCTTGATGTCGCCGATCCTGTTGCACCATGATTGCCTCTACTCTGCTCCCATCAATAAGCTCTTTCCCACAGTTTGCACATACCCTGATCTCAGATCGATACTCGTCGCCGCACTCAAGGCAATATCTCAAATTCGGTTCTATTTGTTGAAACATAGTCCTTTTACCTCTGGCCCAAGACAACTTGCCGAGCCTTTTGTTTCCTTATATACAAAAAGGGGACAGGCTCTGATACAGATCCGGTCCCCTTTTCATTTTTCATTAACTTCAACAGAAATCAGATCACTTCTACAAAATATAGCGGCTAAGGTCCTCGTTATCAGCTATATCCATCAGTTGTTTGCGTACATACTCGGCAGTAACAGTAAAAGCAAGATCCTCTCTTTCTGAAGCGTCAAAGGATACCTCATCAAGCACCCGTTCCATGATGGTATGAAGCCTACGAGCACCGATATCTTCGGTCTTCTGGTTGACATGGACAGCTATCCTGGCCATTTCCCGAATAGCCTCTTCGTCAAAAACCATATGAATATCTTCTGTGGCAAGAAGAGCTATATATTGTTTGACCAACGCTCCTTGTGGCTCTGTCAAAATCCGGAAAAATTCGTCCTCGCCAAGGGCATTGAGATTTACCCGTATAGGGAAACGTCCCTGCAGTTCCGGGACCAAGTCAGAAGGTTTACAGACGTGAAATGCTCCACTTGCAATAAAAAGGATATGATCGGTTTTGACCGGACCATACTTAGTGGTAACGGTAGCCCCCTCGACAATGGGCAGTAAATCTCGCTGTACCCCTTCTCGTGAAACTTCCGGTGAACCGGAGCCCGCTCCTCCCCTGGAGGCAATTTTATCAATCTCGTCAAGAAAAATTATCCCTGACTGTTCAGTACGGCGAACTGCTTTCTCGGTAATACTCTCGTTATCAACCAGCCGTTCTGCTTCTTCCTTATTCAAAAGTTCAAGAGCCTCTGGTACCTTCATTTTTCGGCTCTGCTTTTTTTTCGGAAAAAATTTAGAAAAGGCATCCTGAAGGGAATTCTGCATGTCTTCCATTCCAGAAGCTGAAAAAACCTCCACCATAGGGGTACCGGTCTGGGTGCTTGCAACATCGAGCTCCACCGTTCGATCATTCAGTTCCCCATTCCTCAGCATCTGGCGAAATCGTTCTCTGGTTGAGCCTGATTCTCGCTGATGGGTTGATGCGTCAGAGTCATCACTGTCATAGCCAAGGGAAACGACTGCGGCACTATCCCCAGGAGCTGATGGCGAGACAGGTCTCTGCGGTACACGGGGCAACAACAAATCAAGCAGGCGTTCTTCTGCCTGCATCTCTGCCAGTTCTTGAACTCCCCCCTCTTCTTCCTTGGTCACCATATTAATGGCCAACTGGGTCAGATCCCGGACCATTGATTCCACATCCCGGCCAACATACCCGACTTCGGTGAACTTAGAGGCTTCCACCTTGAGAAACGGGCTTTGGGCCAAATGGGCGAGACGCCGTGCGATCTCTGTTTTCCCAACCCCGGTGGGACCGATCATGATAATATTTTTAGGAGCAATTTCCTCCCGCAAGGGTGATTCAACCTGCTGGCGTCTCCACCGATTACGGAGTGCGATTGCAACCGATCGTTTTGCATCAGCCTGACCGATAATGTAACGATCGAGCTCTGCTACTGTCTGCTTAGGGGTAAGTGAGTTCAGTCCTTTCATCATTTATTTTTTCAACAACAATATTGGAGTTAGTATAAACACAGATGGAGCCTGCAATTTCAAGTGCACTCCTGGCAATTGCAGGGGCATCAAGATCTGAATGCTTAATAAGTGCCGTGGCGGCAGCCTGCGCATACGGACCACCCGAACCTATGGCAAGGATACCGTCATCAGCTTCGATCACGTCACCATTGCCTGAAAGTAAAAGAGAAGATTTACCATCCACAGCTACCAGCATTGCCTCAAGACGGCGCAACATCTTGTCTGTTCGCCAATCCTTTGCAAGTTCCACTGCAGCCCTCATCAGGTTGCCATTAAACTGTTCAAGCTTCTGTTCCAGACGATCATAAAGGGTAAAAGCGTCAGCCGTTGCACCAGCAAACCCGGTGATAACCTTATCATGATACAGCCAGCGCACCTTCTTTGCCTGATGTTTGATAACAGTGGCGCCCAGGGTGACCTGACCGTCCCCGGCAACCACGACTTCTCCTTTATGGCGCAAGGCAACTATAGTTGTAGATCGAATTTTTTTCATAATTTTTTAAAAAGATATTTTCAACATTGGTAACGATTCACAGCGCTGGGCAATTATAAGCACTCAGCATCCAAGAGTCAATCCCCTGTTCATCCTTCAGCAAGTCACGTTTTTCTTCAGGATTGCAGAGGTCTGTGCATTATTTACTTTCCTCCCCAAGATCAGGGAGCTGTGCTTTGGGATGGGCCTTATCATAGACAAGGGTGAGATGCTCCACATTAACATGGGTATATTTCTGAGT
>JAUVLX010000071.1 GCA_030600525.1 Desulfobulbus sp.
TATCAAAGCTTGGCTGTCCCTTGCCTTGCTGATACTCGTCAAGCGGCCAGAAACGTGAGGAATCCGGCGTAAGCACCTCATCAATTAAGATCAGATCTTCCCCAACCATACCCAGTTCAAATTTTGTATCGGCAATAATAATACCCTTGGTCTTGGCATAATCAGCAGCTTTTTCGTAGAGTTTGGTACTGATAGCAGCCATTTTACTAGCAATATCTTTGCCGACAACCTCCTCCATTTGTTCCAGAGAAATGTTCTCATCATGTAACCCTTGCTCCGCCTTGGTAGAGGGCGTAAACAGCGGCTGCGGGAATTTACCAGACTCGACCATCCCCTCAGGCAAAGCAAAGCCACAGACCGTGGTATTTTTCTGATAAGCCTTCCAAAAAGATCCGGAGAGATAACCGCGAACAATGCACTCAATGGGAAGTACCTTGCTTCGCTTCACCAGCATTGAACGCCCTTCTAACTGATCACGATACTGGTGACAAACAGCAGGGAATTGATCCACATCTGCAGAGATCAGATGGTTGGGAACGATATCGCCAAGCAATTCAAACCAGAACAGAGATATCTGGGTCAACACTTTCCCTTTGCCCGCAATGGGATCATCCATAATCACATCGTAGGCGGAAATTCTGTCGGTGGCGACCATCAATAGCTTATCGGGATGATCAGGAATTTCGTACATATCCCTGACTTTGCCCCGGGATAGTAATTTTAATTCAGGACAGTCGGTGGTGATGACAGCGTTACACATAGAAATACTCCTACAATATTATTTAATTTGAAAGAGATGAAATAGATAATACTGATTTTAAAAAAAGAAAGAGTATTAATGAAGCCACAATAAAAACGATGCAGTTACCATTATCTAACGTATCGGGCTAAAAACACTTTTTGTAAAAAACCTTTTGAAGAGTCTTCTTGACAAGAGAACATAGTAACTTATTTTAACCATTAAAAGAAAAACCAAAACCTTTAAAAGGAGACACACATGCCAATTATACGTTTTGCAGAACGGGCACCATTCCGAAACCCCTGGACTGAATTCGAACGAATCCGCCAGGGTCTGGATGAACTGTCAAAAAATTACGGAGACCGCAGTCAGAAACAGGACAGGGCAAATGTTTTTCCGGCTTTAAATATCTATGAACAGACAGACAAGCTCATAGTCACTGCAGAAATACCAGGCGTCTCCAATCAAGACCTAGATATTTCAGTGGAAAGCGAAACCCTCACCCTCACGGGAAAAAGAGACAACGCACTCACCAAAGCGACACCGGTGTCCTTTCACCGCAGGGAGATTGAAGCAGGAACCTTTAGCAGGGCTGTGGCACTACCTGTAAAGATAGATATGGATAACCTTTCCGCGCGTCTGGTGGATGGCATATTGACCATTAACCTACCTAAAGCGGCCAAAGCAACCCCTAGAAAAATACAGATTCTATCAGAATAAGGTGAGCAACATGAGCAATCAGGATATCAAGACGCAAATCAAAACCCCTCATACGGCCAGTACTGAAGAATCAACAAAATCTGAAAACTCTTTCTCACCATTAGTAGATATCTTTGAAACGACTGAGGCCGTTACCGTTATTGCCGATATACCAGGAGTAATACAGGAAAATGTCGAGATTTCACTGGATGACAACATATTAACCATCCATGGTAAGATGACTTGCAAGCAGCCGGAAGGTAGAGTTGTACTGGAAGAATACGAGATTGGGAACTACATGCGAAAATTTACCGTCGCCGAAACCATTGACCGGGAAAATATAGAAGCCTCCCTTGCAGGCGGGGTACTTAAAGTGGTGTTACCAAAACAGGTTCCAGCACAACCCAAAAAGATAGAAGTGAAAATGGGATAACACCCTTCCCCCCCGAACCGGTGAGTACCGTTATTCAGTGGTCTTCTGTTGTTAAGGTAACAGAGCAGGACGTATTGCTATACTCAACCAGTTCAGCACTGAGAAACCCTATCAAAATCTTGGATTCTATCTCCACCGGAATACGGCACTCGTCGTCTGTCAACCAGAAGACAGTGTCGCCATCCTTATCGTATAACCCTTTAAAACTCATTACCGGCTTAACCTTTAGCGTTGGCACTTCGCCAAATATTGATTTGCGAGGTTCCTTGCTCAGCAGTTGCACCGCTACCTGGTGCCTCTTTTTATCAACAAAGGCGGGAATGATAATCTCGGCATCTTTCACCAGCCTGAGGGCTCGAGTGATGAAGAAGGCGGAAAACTCATTGTACACTGTGCCAAGGATCGAGAAAAGTTCCTCTGGCTGGTCATTTTTGCGATAGGTGACCTGCAAGGCCTGCTGATCATACCGGGTCAAACGCCTGATTTTACTTCCTCTGCCCTCTTTTTGGAAGACTTCATAGCGTACCGGAAGTTTCAAATCACCTTTTACATAGGTAGTAAAGGTATCATCCACAGGATAGAACAGCTTAAACAGTCCATAATCAGTCACCCGGACATCAATGGCATACTCACCGGGTTGCTCTTGCTTTTTCACTGATAGGTAAAGATCGCCGATCTTGGGACCACCACTCCAGGAAATACTGAAGTGCATCTGCTCTTCGCCATTAAACATGTTTGCCAGTACATCAGGTCGTAAGTGTTGCATCTGCGTTTCAACAATGTTGTTCTCCGCAGCCGCATCTTTTTCAGCCCAACCGACAAAACAGGCTATGAAAAGGAATAAATGAAAATAAAAACCTGTTAACCGGATGTAGCGAGAGAAAGCCATGTAGCCACAAAGAGTGTCAGTGAAATAAATCCGTTCATTGAAAAAAACGACATCTTGATACGGGATAAATCAGTCGGAGTAACTATCAAATGCTGATAAAACAATGCTCCCCCGGTAAGAACGATGCCTATATAATAATACACGTTGAGGCCTGTCAGCATTCCTGTCAAGGTGAAGAGGCCAAACGCCAGAGCATGAAACAGGACGGCTATACGAAAACTTTTTTTCCGCCCCAAAACTGATGGCATAGAGTGAAGCCCTGCTGATTTATCGAATTCAGCATCAAGGCAGGCATAGATACAATCAAAACCGGCGACCCAAAACAAAACCCCAAGTGAAAGCACCCACGGATATCCGTTAAGCGTTCCGGATACTGCTACCCAGCCACCCAAAGGAGAAAAAGCTTGTGCAACCCCCAGGACGACATGACAAAGCCAGGTGAAACGCTTGGTCAACGAATAAAAAAGAGTCAGCCCCAATGCAACTGGTGATATCAACAGCGCGGTTGTATTGAGCATGGCACAGGAAAAAAAGAAGATCCCACCAGAAACAATCACCAGCAACCAGGATTCAAGAAGTGACACTTCACCGGAAGGTATTGCTCGACCAGCTGTTCGTGGATTTGCAGCGTCAAACTTGCGATCAGCGATCCGGTTAAATCCCATGGCACAGGTACGAGCCCCAACCATTGCCACTATAATCCAGAGAAATGTCCATAAACCTGGAATCCCTCGTTCTGCCAAAAAGGCTCCTATCAGGGCAAAAGGCATGGCAAAAACAGTGTACTTGAACTTGATCATTTCAAGCAGTGTCTGCATTTTTTTCATCATCATTCTTCTCCTTGCCACCTGTCACCTGCATTATCGGTAAGGCCGAGCAGGTCACATATCCGTCCTGTGTAATTTTTTGCCAGTGCATCAAAATCACGAGGCTTATTATAGAAAGCAGGAATGGGGGGACAGAGAGTCGCACCTGCATCGTGGACTGTGAGCATATTTTTCAGGTGAGTTCGGTTAAGCGGTGTTTCTCGGACAGCTAGAATCAATGGGCGTCTTTCTTTTAGGGTTACATCAGCAGCACGGTGAATAAGATTACCAGAATAGCCTCCCGCAATTGCAGCGAGGGTACCCATAGTACAGGGAAGGACCACCATAGCATCATAGCTGGCAGACCCAGAAGCGGGCGCTGCTGCGAAATTATCCACTGCAAACCATTGGCTCACAAAGGGCAGGTCATTCTGGTCCATACCCAGTTCATAGCGTAGCACCTGGGCCCCGGCAGTAGATATAATCCCGTGTACCTCAACCTTCTGACTATGGAGTTGTTCGAGCAGACTCGGCACATACAGCATTCCTGTGGCGCCGGTCACGCCAACTAACACACGTTGCACTGCCATATCAGCTCTTTATTCCGATATATATTGATACAATACCAAAAGTAAGCGGCATGCGTTTCACCTCGGTGAACCCAGCTTCACGCATCATGGATAAGAGCTCCTCTGGCTCGTAAAAAGCCGCAATGGATGAAGCAAGATACTCATACGCCTCTTTGTCTCCGGAAACCAGGCCAGCAACACCAGGTAAAACTTTGTTGAGATAAAAGGTATAGACAGGTTTTACAATGGGATTGGTTGGCCGGGAAAATTCAAGGATAAGTAGTTTCCCTGAAGGCTTAAGAACCCTGTGCATTTCTTGTAATCCTTTCAAGGTCTGGGCAAGGTTTCGCACTCCAAAGGCAACGGTACAGCCCCAGAAGGATTCTGTTGCCGCAGGTATCTCTTCGCCGTCGCCGCAAACCGGTGTAATGCGCTCTTTTCGCTTATCTCGCGGTAGTGCCTTTTTCCCGGCACTGAGCATATCCTCACAGAAATCAATGGAAACCACCTGCCTGGCAGGTGCTTGGCGAGCCAGTTCCAGTGACAACGGCAAGGTGCCAGCACAGAGATCAAGGACTGCACCATCGGGAAACTCACGAAGCAGCCGGGTTGTCTTCCACCGCCAATACCTGTCTATTTGAAAAGACAACAAAGAATTGAGCAGGTCATATTTTTTGCTAATGGAGGAAAACTTTTCCCTTACAAATTTCTTTTTCGCCTCAGGGGCTTCTATATTCTGCATAAACTTATCAACTCAAACTATTGTATCAGCGAAAGAGTTTAAGAGGCAGCGCAGCAGGCGAAGCCTCATTTCTTTTAATCAAATAGGTGAAAAACAACTCCAGCCCTTTCCTCTTGGTCAAAGAGAGGTCATGTTGAATCCCATTGAGATAGCTTGAGCACATTTCACAATCCATGGGAATACGTCTGGCAACCCTATCACAAATTTCAGCCATTTTCTCTACTCCCCGCACCCTGCAGTCGACAAAAGTTTCCCTGATTGCCCGAGCCTCCTCAGGCTGCCGGTCTAAAAACTCCTGTCGAATAGCACAGACGGAAAAGACGAAAGGGAGGGTCGTCTTCTTAAACCACTCATCAGATAGATCAAGCTGAACAGGGTACCGATTTTCAAACCGCAAACGCAGGGCATCGTCACCAATGGCTAGCACCGCAGCAATCTCACCGTCATTGTTGTCTGCGCTAATGGCATTACCAGTGGTATAAACTGGATTTACCTCATAAAATTCTTCAAGAACGATCTTGGCTAGACGAACAGAAGTTCCAGACTGGCCGGTCAAAACGATTTTTTTTCCTTCAAGCTGATCAGGAGGTACCATGGAAAAAAGATATACGCTGCCAACAGGGCCGGTGGCACTGATAGAAAGATCAGCCAATATCTGATAATTTTCCGGACGTGCCGCATATTCATAGGATGAAACAAACCCCATATCTATATGACCGGCTTCCAGCAAAAGATTAAGTTCACTGGGCTGGCCTTCAACAATCTGCCACGACTCAGGACACGGGGTCTCCTTCCATATTTCATAGATAGGAGCAGTATTGATGTAATTTACCATGCCAATAAGGGCCATTATAAACTCCTAGTATGTTGTATTCGTGTAGGTTTCACCCCACTACCAGTACTCACCAGATAGCGAAGGACATCTGCTGAATCGACTCTATCCTCATGCAGAGGGACTGCCAGTACATCCGCATGTGTTCCCACAGTCAAGGTACCTGTCTGCCCTGCAATTGCAAGTGCCTCAGCGCCTCCCCTTGTGGCCATCGCAAAAATATCTGCGTTGCTGAGTTCAGGGTAATCCTGAAACAACAACTGCATTTCACGCCAGATGGAGACTTCAGGGTTACTTGCAAGACTGTCAGTACCTAATGCGGGTAATATGCCTGCATCCAGGTAACGTTTTACCGGTGCCTTGCCGACTCGGAGAAACCTGTTACTCCCCGGACAAAGACATACCTTTGCTCCGCTGTTTGCAAGCATCGTTATTTCATCATCACTTGCATGCACGACATGCACGCAAAGGGTATGCTCATCAAGCAAACCTATTCGGGAAAGATAGGTGATGGTCCCGCCTTTGCAAGCATCGACTTCCTTTAAAAAATCTTTTTCCCAGAAACCACGCTGCTCCAGAAAATCGACCATTTCCCCCCTGCCTTGATCCATCATCTCTATTTCTGCCTTTGTTTCGGCAACATGGATGGGGAGTACTGCTTTGTTTTGGTTAGCCCTGCTCTTCAGCTGCTGCAACAAGTTCTTATGGGTGGAATATATCGCGTGCGCTGAACACAGCGTAACAGGCAGTTCTGCATCCAGCCGTGCCAAGTTGTCACCAAGTCTGTCGTTGCTGAAGCCTAAATATTCCTTATAGGCGAGCAGGTTTCCAGCAAAGTACGGCGTCAATTCCTGGCCAACAGAGGTGTTGCCGATATCAGCAATAACACTGACGCCTTCAGCATACTGCTGCTCAGCAACCTTTCGGGCAGCAGCTGTGACGTGGACACCGGTTGCACCCAACTTTTCCCTTAAGGCGAGAAGAGCCAGTATCCAATTGGTGAACTGATCAGGTGCATCACCTTGGCTAAGCTGTCCGAGATGGGACAATTCAAGATGAATATGTGCGTTTACCAATGGCGGGGTCAGGGCTACCTGGGGGTGCTCAACAACAACAGCATCAGGGTAAGCTGCCACCAAGTTAACTACAGTATCAACCGCAAAAATCCGGTTTTGGTACAGAGCTACTCTGCCGCTGGCAATGGGTGGTTGGTCAACTGGCACCACCCATGGGGCTGCATGAATGTGGACAAAATCGTTCACGAAAAATCAGACAAAAGTATAATCCATTAAACGCTGTTGTGGTGTAAACCCAGCATCAGTGACCAGATTTCTGATCTCCTTCTCCGACAACCTGAACTTTACCCCTGCTGCTGCAACCACGTTTTCCTCTATCATGGTTGAACCAAAGTCGTTGGCACCAAAAAAGAGGGATAATTGGGCGATTTTTGGCCCTTGAGTAACCCACGAGGCCTGCACATTGGCAAAATTATCCAGGTAGATGCGGCTCAAGGCAAGCATTCGCAAATAAGTAAAGGAAGATACCTTTTCAATTTTTCTGGATGCGGCAAGCGCAGTATTGTCCGGCTGAAAAGACCAAGGAATAAAAGCTGTGAACCCGCTGGTGGTATCCTGTAGAGTACGAAGCCGCCGTAAGTGCTCCAGACGCTCCTCAGCGGTTTCAATGTGACCAAACATCATGGTTGCGGTGGTACGTAGGCCAAGATTATGGGCCTCCTCCATCACCAGAATCCATTGATCCGCATTGCACTTTTTAGGGGCAAGTTCCTCGCGTACCCTATTGGTTAATATTTCTGCACCGCCACCGGGGATAGAGTCGAGCCCTGCAGCCATAAGCCGAATGAGGACCTGCTCAATGGTAAGACCGGAAAGCAAAGAGAAATGAAATATCTCCGGAGGCGAAAAGCCATGAATATGAATACCTGTCTGCTTCATGGTGCGCAGCATGTCTTCATAATACTCAAGTGGCTTATCGGGGTGCAGTCCCCCTTGGAGCAAAATCTGGGTACCGCCAAGCGCCTGTGTTTCCTCAATTTTATCAATAAGCTCATCAAAAGAGAGCAGCTGGCCGGCCTTATCTTCAGGTGCCTTGAAAAAAGCGCAGAACTTGCAGGCTGAAACACAAATATCTGTATAATTGATGTTTCGATCAATTACGTAGGTGACAACAGGTTCCGGATGCAGCCTTTTCCTGATACTGTTGGCCAGAAAGCCTAGCTGGTGGATGTCAGCTTTTTGTTCAAGAAACCGATACTCATCATCACTAATTCGGTCGCCCTGCTCTACTTTTGCAATAATTTTTTTTAACATATCATACGCCACACTTAAAACGTTGCCAATACGTTGTACAACGTATCCCGTTCAATAGGAGTACGACCAGCTTCCTGAATAAGTCGTATCAGCGTCTTGTGACCAAGAGCTTGTTCGGTTTCAGCGCCGGCCATATGGGTAATAACCTCTTCTTTAACTGTACCGTCCATATCATCGGCACCAAATGAAAGGGCAACCTGAGCCATTTTAGGTCCAATCATAACCCAGTAGGCCTTGATATGAGGAAAGTTATCAAGCATCAAGCGGCTAACAGCAATAATTTTCAGGTCATTGATACCAGTGGTATTGCTGAGCTCTGACATTGCTGTATTCTTGGGATGAAAAGCAAGAGGGATAAAAGCGAGAAAGCCACCGGTTTCATCCTGGAGCTTACGCAAAGCATCGAGATGCTCAAGACGTTCATCAATAGTCTCGACATGTCCATAAAGCAGGGTCGCGTTAGTCCGCAGACCGTGTTGATGGGCAGTACGGCTAACCTCCAACCACTGATCTCCGGGCAGTTTACGCTCGCAGGTCAGGTTACGAATCCGAGGGCTGAAAACCTCAGCACCACCGCCGGGCAAGGAACCGAGTCCGGCTTCTTTTAAAATCTCCAGAGTATCGCCTACTGATTTTCCAGCGAGGGTTGCCAGGTGATGGATTTCGACACAGGTAAAGGCCTGGATATGTACCTCTGGACGGACCTCTTTGATGGCCTGAAGAATATCCACGTAGTAGGAAAAAGGAAGTTCAGGGTGGATACCACCCACCATATGAATTTCGGTAATAGGTTCGTCCAGACGTTCCCTGACCTTTTCCTTCACATCAGCAACAGTCATCTCATAGGCCAACTCGTGGCCCTTCTCTCTGCCAAACGCGCAAAACTTACAGAGATTAGTACAAATGTTTGAGTAATTAATGTGCTGATTGTAGATGAAAAAAGCGTCGTTTTTGTTAACTCTTTCTCGAACAATATTTGCGAGGTACCCGAGAGCAAGAATATCCGAACTCTTAAAGAGCTGCTGCCCGTCCTCCAGGCTCAGACGTTCCTGGTTACGAACTTTCTCCAAAATTTTCCCAAACCCTGCTTGTTCAATATAGTTGTCCATTTGCTTTTCCCGATGGCAAACCATCTCCGAATTTTTCACAAAAAAATAAGCCCCTTGATAGCAAGGGGCTCAATTTAAAACAAATATTTTTTCGTTTAATCAAGGAAATAGCGTAACTTTTCCCTCCGGCTGGAATGTCGAAGCCTGTTCAGCGCTTTTTTCTCAATCTGACGAATTCTTTCCCTGGAGACATTGAATCGTTTTCCGATCTCTTCAAGGGTATATTCTGCTTTTTCACCAATCCCAAAACGAAGCCTGATGATTTTCTCTTCCCGCTCGGTAAGTGTTGACAACACATCGGTAACCCGATGAGCCAACTCTCTGTTTTGAACGGCCTCATAAGGTGATTCTGACTCCTGGTTTTCAAGAAAATCGCCAAGAGTGGAATCATCATCTCCAACAGGTGTCTCCAGAGAAATCGGTTCTCTTGATGCCTCAAGAATTGCCAGGATTTTATCCATTGGCAAGTCAGTCTGCTTGGAGATTTCAACTGGAGTAGGCTCTCGTCCCAACTCTTTTAAAAGAGAGTAAAAAGCCTTAAAAAACTGACTTCGCAGCTCAAGGAAATGAACAGGGAGACGGATAGTACGGGTCTTGTCCAAAATAGCCCGGGTAATCGCCTGCCGAATCCACCAAGAGGCATACGTAGAGAACTTGTTCCCTTTCTTGTAGTCAAAGCGAAAAACAGCCCGCATCAAACCAAGGTTTCCTTCCTGGATAAGATCAGCCAGAGTAAGCCCCTGGTGCATATATCGCTTGGCAATGGAAACAACAAGCCTCAGGTTTGCCCGAATCATGCAATCCTTGGCTACTTCGATGGATCGGTTGTATGCCTCAAGTTTTGTATTGAGTTCAAACAGATCACGCACATCCTGATTATTGCGGCTAGCCATGTTCACACAGTGCCGCATATAATTAAGCTGTTGTTTTTTCGGCTTTAAGGTGGGATCCCGCCGCTGCCAGAGATCGATGCGCTCAACCAGCATCTCCATTTCCTTAATGCCGGATTCATCAGCGCGAATGCCAGCAATGATCGCGTCAAACCCTTCGCGAATGGTTTTGGAATATTTTGCTTCTTCTTCCGGGGTCAGTAAATCGAACTGTCCCATCTCCCGGAGGTAGGTTGTAGTCGTTTCCTCAGACTCATGTTCTTCGCTGTCAGGCAAAGAATCAGTAGTTGAGTCATCATCAGCATTTTTTTTACCGGTCCATTCTTCCCCGGAAAGGGTTTTTCTTTTCCCGGAATCTTCTTGGGTAACAATTTCTATATTGTGTTCCCCTAGAAAATCGAATAATTCTTCAATGGCATCCGGGTCTTTTATATTTTCTGGAAGTAATTTATTGAGATTCTGAAAAGTAATACAGCCCTCAACCTTACCAGCTTCAAGAAGGTCTTTTTTGATACCTACGAGCACCTGCCTTCTCCCCCCTAACGGATATATATAGATAAATTAGCTTAAACAAAGCACAAAGAACACGACAATCTAATGCGTTACCGTTTAAATATCAAGCTCAGAGTTCACAGGTACGCATTTTTTCGACTTTTATACATGCAGGGAAGCATCCACAGAGACAAAACGCTCTGCATACCTACTGGTTTTTTACTGGAAAAAGCACATGGCTGATTCAAACCCCATTGATATCTTAGCACAACGAGCAAGCGGTATTCTCCTGCCGATTTTTTCCCTGCCAGGACCCCACGCAATAGGCGACATTGGAAAACCCGCGCTACGTTTTATCGATTTTCTCCATCAGGCCGGTCAACAATACTGGCAGATCCTACCCTCTGGCCCTACGGATCAGGCCTTTGCCAACTCGCCATACATGAGCCCCTCGGCTTTTGCAGGTAACCCGCTCTTCATAAGCATTGATGCTCTGCACAACGACGGACTGCTTGAGAATCAAGACAGAAAGACTATAGACACTTCAGAGTACATTGTCGACTACCGCCAGGCAATACAACTTAAACAATCTTTACTGCACAAGGCGTGGCAACGATTTATCGCCAACAACCAGCAAGATACTCTTGACGTATTTTCTGCCCATCATCCCTGGATAAAAGATTACAGCCTTTTCCAGATATTAAAAAAACGATACGCCAATGCGCCATGGTTCAATTGGCCGGAAGCTGTAAAAAAACGTGATCCCGAAACACTGAAAAAAATCAGACAGGAGTGCGCACCTGATATTTCTTACTACACCTTTGAACAATTTCTTTTTTCCCGTCAGTGGGAGCAGTTGCGCAAATATGCGCATCAACGCCGCGTTCGTATCATTGGTGATCTACCTATCTACGTGGCGACCGACAGTGCCGACGCATGGGCTAACCAAAATATCTTCCAACTCGACCCTCGAACTTCTCAACCGACAAGTGTTGCAGGAGTTCCACCTGATTATTTCAGTAAAACAGGACAGCACTGGGGTAATCCCTTATACCGCTGGAAAACAACTAACAAAAAAATAAAAACCGCATTATTGGATTGGTGGGCAGCCAGATTTCGCCACAATTTTGACATGGCCGATGTTATCCGAATTGACCATTTCCGAGGCTTTGAATCCTACTGGTCAATCCCGGCAGATGAAGAAACTGCGATGAACGGTACATGGGTCAAAGGCCCAGGCCTGCCTTTTTTCAAGGAAATGGAAAAGAAAATAGGCAAATTACCCATTATCGCCGAAGACCTTGGCATCATTACACCTGCGGTGGAAAAACTCAGAACAGAACTCGGCTACCCTGGCATGCGAATTCTCCTGTTTGCCTTTGATGGTGACACCAACAACACCTACCTGCCCCATAACTTCGACCACAACACCGTAGTGTATACTGGCACCCACGATAACGACACCGCAGTCGGCTGGTACCTTAACCCAACAATACCTATTGAGGACAAAGAACGAGCCAAACGCTATGCCAACCAAAACGATATGCAGGCTGGGGTGTTCCACAAAGACATGCTCTACATGGCTTACTCTTCTGTTGCCAATATTGCGATAGTACCGATGCAAGATCTTTTAGGGTTTGGCAACGACTGCCGGGTGAACACTCCTGGCACCATCGAAGGCAACTGGCAATGGCGATGCGCCCCAAGGTTTTTTACTTCTGAACTTGCGGATTGGCTGAAAGAACAAACCATCACCTTCCGCAGAATGCATCCCACAAAACAAAAGGTGGAGCAGACATGAATATTCTCCTGTTAAACGGCAGCCCCAGAAAAAAAGGCAATACCAGTATTCTGCTTGATGCAGTTCACCAGGGTATCAGCCAGAGTGGTCACACGGCAGAAAGAATAAGCCTACCCCATATCAACATCC
>JAUVLX010000347.1 GCA_030600525.1 Desulfobulbus sp.
GTATAACAGTTTGCCAGAGGTTGACGTAAATATTTGGTAAAAAAAGGTCGGGATCGTGTCCTTTGGCTCACCGGCCTGCTTGACTTGGATGGTAAAGAACGTATAATAGTACATAGTATCAACATGTTGAATGTCACCATGTGCTGTCGTCTTTGCAACAGGTGATCGCAAACTTTTCAAGCGGACATGAATATGCCAGAACGAGTCGGATTCATCTCCACCCGGTTTGCCGGGACAGACGGCGTTTCGCTGGAGTCAGCCAAATGGGCTGAGGTGCTTTGGCAGGATGCACACACAAGCTATTGGTATGGAGGCGTCCTTGACCGAAGCCGTAGCGTATCCATGTGCATTCCTGAAACCTACTTCGGCCATCCGGAAAATGAGTGGATCAATCAGCGGATTTGGGGTCACAGTCATCGTATTCCCGAGGTAACCAGACGTATCCATGACCTGGCCGAGTATATAAAAGGCACCTTATACGACTTTGTTAAGGAATTCGACATCTCGGTTCTGCTGGTGCAGAACGCGCTCACTATTCCCATGCACCTTCCCCTTGGCCTGGCAATCACCGAGTTTCTCGCTGAAACAACCATGCCAGCCATTGCCCATCACCATGATTTTTTCTGGGAGCGCAGCCGGTTCCAGGTCAATAATGTGCCCGATTTTCTAGACATGGCATTCCCGCCCAAAGATATCCTGCTTCAGCATGTGGTGATTAATCAGGCAGCCCGTGAGGAACTGGCTCTGCGCAAGGGCATCTCTTCCATGCTCGTGCCCAATGTTTTTGATTTTTGCAACCCTCCAGAACCCGCTGATACGTACAGTAAGGATTTAAGAGGCGAGATCGGCCTTGAGCCTGAAGATAAGTTGATCCTGCAGCCGACCAGAATTGTGCCCCGTAAAGGTATTGAGCATTCCATTGCCCTGGTTAAGCGGTTGCAGAATCCTCGTTGCAAGCTGGTTATTTCTCATGCGGCTGGTGATGAGGGCAGTGATTATCCGGACCAGATTGCCGAGCTGGCAGAATCGGAAGGGGTGGATCTCCGATTTTTCGGTCACAGGGTCGGTGACCGACGCTATATTAATGACAACGGTGAGAAAATGTACGTCCTCCATGATCTGTATCCTCATGCAGATCTGGTGCTGTATCCATCTATCTACGAGGGATTCGGTAATGCGCTGCTGGAGGCTTTTTATTTCAAGGTGCCCATAATTGTAAATCGCTACCCGGTATGGGTTCGTGATATTGAACCCAAAGGGTTCAGCGTGCCAGTCATGGATGGCTTTGTCAATCGCAGTGTTGTTGACGAGGCAGCACGTCTTTTGGATGATGCAGAGTATTGTGAACAGATGGTGGCTCATAATTATGATTTGGCAAAGCAGTTCTATGGTTACCCCATTTTGCGTTACTGTTTACAGACATTGGTAAATAATATTGCCTACGGCATCTGGTGATAGATGTTGTCGTATTTGCAGGTGAGGGCATAGGTTATCATCAATTGCATAGGTATGTTAATAGGAGAGAGAACTATGTGGCGTTTGACCAATGTGTTTAAGGAAGCTCTGCGGCCTCGTCTTGCTGCCCTTTATGGTGAACAGCAGGTTGATCGGCTGCTTGAG
The DNA here is from genome assembly GCA_030600525.1 of Desulfobulbus sp. GTDB lineage: Bacteria > Desulfobacterota > Desulfobulbia > Desulfobulbales > Desulfobulbaceae > Desulfogranum. The sequence continues at coordinate 1,621 of JAUVLX010000347.1, forward strand.
CGAATTGCCCTGGTTGCCGGACGTTATAACCACCTGGAAGAGCGATGCACCCTTGAAAGCCCCTGCTGGGATGAGCATAGCTGCTTCCTTATTACCTATGGCGATATGCTGCATAAACCTGACGAACCCGGGCTGGTAACCCTTGAGCGATTTGCCATCGATTTTTTGGAGGGAGTTGTTTCTGTCATTCATATCCTGCCCTTTTTTCCCGCCAGTTCTGACGATGGGTTTTCAGTTGTAGATTACCGCCAGGTAGACCCTGCTTTGGGTACCTGGGATGATGTGGAGCGTCTGGGACGGAAATTCCGTTTGATGTTTGACCTGGTACTCAATCATGTTTCAAGCCAGTCAAAATGGTTTGATGATTTTCGTGGGGCTATTTCTCCGGCACGGGATTATTTTTTTGATATCGTCCCCGGGACAGACCTCACCCTGGTGGTAAGGCCGAGGGCCTTACCTTTACTGACATCGGTGACCACGGTGAAAGGGGAAAAACAGGTGTGGACAACTTTCAGTGACGACCAAATCGATTTGAATTTTGCCAATCCGGATGTGATGCTCGAGATGATGGATATCCTGCTCGGCTATATTAACAGGGGCGCGGCAATTCTTCGTTTGGATGCGATCGCCTATTTATGGAAAGAAATCGGCACCCCATGCATTAATCATCCGTACACCCATGAAGTTGTCAAGGTGTTTCGCGATGTGGTGGAAAATGTAACTCCCGGAACCTTGTTGCTTACCGAGACGAATCTTCCCCATGAGGAAAATGTTAGCTACTTCGGAGCAGGCGATGAAGCCCATATGGTGTATCAGTTCAGTCTGGCACCGCTCCTCCTCCACGCCATTCAATCGGGTACAACCCTGCATCTTACCAGGTGGGCAAAGTCGTTATCGGCCCCGCCGCCCGGCTGCACGTTTTTAAACTTTACCGCTTCCCATGATGGTATCGGTGTCCGTCCCCTTGAAGGTTTGCTGACCCAGGAAGAAATAGGCGATCTAGCAGAGATTGTACGTCAATGCGGTGGATTTGTCTCAAGCCGTACTGGAGAAAATGGAAAAGAACAGCCTTATGAACTCAATATCACCTATTTTGATGCCATGCAGGACGTTGCCAGATCCGGTGACCTTGAGTGGCAGGTCCTGCGATTTTTCTGTTCGCAGGTCATCATGCTGGGGATGCGGGGCATACCTGGCATCTATTTTCATTCTCTGACAGGGGGGCGCAATGATTGCAAAGGGGCTGTTGAAACCGGCATGAAGCGAAGAGTTAATCGGGGTCGGTGGAAAGATGAGGAACTGAGAAATCTGTTAGCTACTCCAGAAAGTCTTTCTGCAACCATTTATAACAAATACACAAAGTTGTTGCGTACACGAGTAGGGATTGCAGGATTTCACCCTGACGCCCTCCAAGAGGTACTGGACGTTGCAGACGGATTGTTCGTTTTCCGTCGTTTGCCAACTGTCGGAATCCCCCTGTTTTGTATCCATAATATTACCGGTCGTAAACAGTCGTTGGATCTGCAGGCATTAGACAGGGAACTGCGGGCAAAAGTCTTTAAGGACTATATCTCAGGAAAAGAGTGCACGCTTGAAGTGGAGCTGGAACCCTACCAGTGTCTCTGGCTTGAACAGTCTTCCTGAATACTCGTACCCGATACCATCTGGCTTAGTTTTTTTATCGTAAAAGCAAACGATGAGGATGAAAAATGGATAAAATCACCACGGATAATTATGAACAACTCACCGACCATCGTCCCTGGGGAAGTTTTACGATATTAGCAGATGAAGTAGACCA
>JAUVLX010000341.1 GCA_030600525.1 Desulfobulbus sp.
TATATATTTTTCGGTGACCATAGCGAAGAGGCTCCACCCGTTCCCATTCCGAACACGGTAGTTAAGCTCTTCAGCGCCGATGGTACTGCATGGGTGACTATGTGGGAGAGTAGGTCGTCGCCGGCTCTTTTTAAAAGCCCCGATACACGATTTCGTGTATTGGGGCTTTTTTTTGCCTAAAATATGTACCCTGCACTACTGGCTAAGGTAGTATCACTGTCTCTGTATATATTAGGCAAAAGCGTCAAAGATGCTGACAAATGACTTCTTCAGCTCCTTCACCGAGCAACGTTGTCAAATTTTCAGACCATGCGATTCCTGGTAAACATTTAAAAGTCATACGTTCTTGCAAGGTAGGATGGTTGCAGGTATACACAGCAGCGTGCAGCGCAATTTCTCTCTCACCAAATGACCGAGCATTTTCATTATATCGATAGTCTCCCAGCAAAGGATACCCTCTGTGAGCAAATTGGACCCGAATCTGATGATGCCTACCGGTGACAAGAATAATTTCAACTAATGAGACCCCATTATTAAAGCCTCTTCTCGTAAACCGTAGCTCAGCTTGCTTACCATCATCATCTATAAAGCTTTGGCTTTTTCTCCGTCTAATGTTATCTACCCAAACTCCCTGCTGAGGTGCCTCTCCTTCTACCAGGGCAATATATTTTTTACCCACTGACCGTAAGCGAATTTGCTCTGACAACCTCGCTGCAGCTTTTGATGTGCGTGCCAGTAATACGGTACCGGATACAGGTCGGTCAAGTCTATGGACCAAGCCGAGATAAACATTTCCTGGTTTTTTATACCGTTCTTTCAAATACGATTTACATACTGTTAACAGGTCCAGATCACCCGAACTATCCTTTTGCACCAACAGCCCTGTAGGCTTATTTACAACAAGAAGATGGTTGTCTTCATAAAGAACTGGTATTATTTGGCCTGCATTATCAATTGGCGGTTTAGCCTGCTCTGTAACCACTTCTTTTATTCCTCTTTTCTAACGAAAATATATTCACCATATTATGCCCGCTCGTCTTCTTATCATTAACCCGGCCAGCCCTTTCTTTTTCTACATTCCCATGGGCACGTTTGGTCTCTGTGATTACCTCGAAACACATGGTATAGCTTCGCTGATTTTTAATCACGCCCTCTATGACACTCAAGCTGCAGACGTCTCACTTACTCAAATATTGCTCGATTTTAAACCAACCCACGTCGCTGTCATATTTCACTGGCAGGAAACGGCGCATGGTGTTCAACATATCCTTGAGCACTTACACCAACACTCTCCTCAATTACCCGTCATTATAGGCGGCTTCAGTGCTGGATACTTTGGCAAAGATATACTTCAACATTTCCCTACAGTAGATTACCTGATCCAGGGGGATCCTGAAGAACCACTTCTTCACCTGCTGCAGGAAAAGCCGGTTGAGTCTATAGCTAACCTTACCTTTCGCCACCAAGACACAATTACCACATCCACGCATCAATGGCTCATAGACCAACAACTTCTCGACACGATTTCTTTTGCCAGAATCGACATGCTTCATGATGCCAATCGATATCTAAAAAAAATAAATACAATATTAGGATTCCCGCTTTTCATTGGTCGTGGTTGTGCCTTTAATTGCGATTATTGCGGAGGGAGTCGCCAGGCATTTACAGTGCATTCTCACCGCAATCACCCGGTTTGCAGATCCATCACATCCATTTTAAAAGATCTACACCGCCTCAAAGAGGTAACAGATACCTTATATATCTGTTATGAAAACAACCCCCAATATATCACCTCATTATTTCTCGCTATCGCTGCAGATGACCAGTTACGCCACCATTTTACCCTTAACTATGGGGCATGGCACCTTGCTGGCGATGACTTTCTTGCAGCCTATAAAAATGCCTTCAAGTGGCAAGGGATCAAGCCAGTATTTGAATTTTCACCCGAAGTTATTTCAGATAGCAGTCGAAAAAAAATTAAAGGTGCTGCTATCTACTCTCTGGATGACCTTATTGAGAACTGCCTCAAGCTCAGCGATCATCTTCAGCATAACACGCGGATTGAACTTTTCTTCAGTCGCTACCACCCAACTGAGGCGACGAAAGAACTCCTTCAGCGAGAAATTGAGCAAATATTTAGTTTGAAGCATGCGTTGTACACCAAAGGACACCCCTCTATTCATGTCTGCTATGACCATCTTTCGACTGATGTAGCATCCAGTTATTGGCATCAACAACCTGAACACTCCAATATTTTTGGTGATTTCCTTCTCCAAAAACAGCTCATCGACCAGCAACAACGTTATCCTTTTCCGGTCGACAATTTGTGTTTATATATCCCGCCCTCTCTTTCAGACCAGGAACTGCTACAAACAGAGGCACTTATTCAATGCCTCGATCATATCGAACAAAACTACCATGAACTCTTCCATATTCTTTTTTGCTGTACTGGTACGTTTTGGGTTAAAGCCCTTGCGACCATCATAAAACCCTTCGTCCACGCGCAACAGGCAGCCTTTTTTACTCAACGACCTCTTGCTCAACTACTGGATGAACTGGTTAGAAAAATCAGAGAAAAAAACCGATACGAGCCACTTTCATTTTTAAATGACTTGATAACGTTCAGTTTGAAAAAGGAGCAACTTCGTTTTTCAGTACCAGAAATAGCACAGAACAATGAATCAGATGATATACCCTGCATACTCAATCGACAAAAAATGAGTATACATCAGCATGATTATTCTGATTTAAGAAATTTTATTCAACTGCTCCAACAAGTAGAGGGCAATGCTACCATTCCATATCAGCGCACAGTGTGTTTCTTTCTTAAAGACGAGGTCCTCTCCCTGCCCCATCGCAGTTATCGTCAGACTCTCCGCCAATTTGAGCAATGTATAACGCTTTCCACCTATCTTGAAACCCTGCCAAAAACAGTACAGGTTGACTTAGCAAAACAAATAAGCATCATCAAGCGCCTTAGAGATGCAGGTGTCCTCGTTCCCTGCAGTCAGTGATTTTAGCAATTTGAGATAATGATTCGTATCAGATTATTGCTCGTTCAGTACTCCAGGAAACTCTTCAAGTACCGTCTCAAAAGGAATGGCAAAACCGATCCCCTCTGTATTATTGATGATCATGGTATTCACACCAACAACGTGGCCTTTCGCATTGATTAGCGGCCCACCACTGTTACCAGGATTAATGGGTGCATCAACCTGTACCAATTTTTTCCCTTTAAGCGTCCTGTACCCTGATATGACACCCGAAGTAACACTATGATGCAACCCCAGCGGACTCCCTATAGTGAATACAGGAGATCCTTGCTCCGGGTAATCCTTTGCCTTAACAATAGGGATGGCAGGTGAATTGTAGACATCAATTGAAAGCAGAGCCAGATCCTGCTCTGGGCTGAGCTGGAGTGTACTCACAGAGTATTCACTTCCATCAACAAGAATAACTTTCCCATCCTGGAGGAAATCACTCTGTTTAATCTTTGTA
>JAUVLX010000354.1 GCA_030600525.1 Desulfobulbus sp.
GGAAAATTATGTTGCGAGCTTAATAGCACCAATTCCCAAATGTCCTATAAGTACCTGATGTTTAAAGAAATATTAATTTTTTCGAAAATGTCACGAAAGTTGTTTGATTTCAAGTAGATAGGGCAACTCGCAACATAACAGAAAATATATAAAGTTACGACTGCCTTCAAATTGTTAAAGCTTAGCAGGGGTAATTTCAATTATCAGAGGTTTTGGTAAGCCTAACAAACTCTCTTCCATTGGAGGAAAAGTTCACGACTTCACCGCATCTTATTATTCCTACCCTCAAAGAGTATTATGCTGACGCCCCAGGCGACAACAAGTGCACTGATAAAATTTGCCAGAAGAAAGAAGACGGAAAAAAGCCAACCGAAATACGCAACAAGAAACGGGACTAGCACAGGTTTAATTGAACGGCAACCCATAAAGTTTGCTATATGGAACGATGAGGCCCCTTTCTCTTTTAAAGTCGCAAATAATGGATACCACGCATATATAGGGCCCATTGATAATATACCTGCCAGTGAAGAAAACAGGACACCTTTGATCCCTGTTCTTTGGCCCATGTATTTTATTGCCAGCAGTGGAGACAAAAAACGGTTAAGTAACATCATCATTACTAGCGCAAGCCCCATTGGCCCAATCACCTGCAGCAGTATAGTGCTGCTTCTAAGAAGCGCCTTTTCAGTTTTATCCGGCGCCAAATAAAATCCAAGTATATACAGGCAGATGATTACTATAGGGAAAAGCCAGGCCAGTACCATTGGTTTATTCAAACTTATCTTAGATTCATTTTGCATAATAATCAAATCCATAAGCCCATACAAAAAGTCAGGCATAGAGCCATGATTGCAGCCATGGCGAATCCGGACAAATTGCGAACCAAAGCAAAACGCCATCCCAGAGCAGTAGCTTCTGCTGGAAGTTGTATAAAGCCGACGCTTACCCACGCTAACATTAAAGCAGCCGCTCCCGGTAAACCAACACCTGCTTTTTGCAGGCTTTCTCCAATGACATAACTATTAATTGGATTACCGGCCATCAAACTGCCAATACACGCTCCGAGAAAGGAATCCTGCACATTTGAGCCAGAAAAAAAGGACAGCAATGTTTGTTCGGAAACAAAGCCCTGAAACAATCCGAGGAGAAGAATGACAGCTACCAACAGAGGGAAAAGTGCTAAAAATTGTCGCCCGGTTTTAGATATCGCTTCAGACCAAGTAATAACGGATACATTTTCTGCAGGAAGTGGTTCAACCTCCTCTTGCCTGGGTGGTGCGGTACGCGAAAGTATAAATTTCTCGACAACATCAGCCACAGGTCCATCAACCCGGTCTATCACTTCAATACCTTGAGAGCTTACAACCTCAGCAATATGTGGAGACATAAAACCGACAAGGATTGCCTGCGAGTCCATGTTCATTACCAGGGAAACCATCTGAACACCAGCACCTGAACCAGATGAAGACGGCGGGCCATTCAAAACCTCAAAAGTCATGTCATCTGTTTCAATTACCAGTATAAACGCGGCTGTTCCCAGTTTATGTTCCACGTTTCCACTTAAATCGGGAGTGGTACTTGCGATGGCTATCTTCATCGTTATTTAATTGAGTTTTTTGTTTCTAAATCAAACATTCGCAACCTGTAGGAAATGTTTTCTCTGGCCTTACCGTGTACACGAAGTAACCTTAAAATGATATATCAAATTACCCTTCGGGTAGCCCTCTGAAGTAGAGACCATCTATAGTCAATCACGATTACCTGCAGGCACAAAAAGGGACAATACAACTCTATTATACTTAAGTGAATTAGCCCGGATTTCTCACCAGTTCAGGCGGCGTCAGGTTCATGTTTTCTTGGACAACAGGATCTGCAGAAAAAAAGTCATTAGTATACGTCTCAAACCAGGATCTAAGTTTAGGTCGTAGAAATTGTGCGTTCATTTTTCATCTCGTAAGCTTAACTTCTTATACAACATTGCAAACATATAAACTGTTGAGGTCAGGTTACGGTTGTCCTTATGGGAGCATGCACCCTGATAGGGGTGACTCAGTAGATACAGGAATAATGTAAAATAGAGGGCTGGGTAGGATATACAGACCTTCGATGTGGCAATGATAACATTGCCAATCACCGGCTGCAAAAACATAGCGACAAAGGAGCGACGCTTTTTGACGTCCGAATGGATTTGCCTTGTTAGGCATCTTCATCGGTTGGAATGAAATCTTTAGCGATATTTTCCGCATGTTCTGCCCATTTTTCCATTTCTGTTTCTTGGAACCGGAAGAAGAATGCATACCTAGCCCAAGTGACAGGCCCTTGCTGCAGTGCGAGACGTAGAATCATTTCTTTTAGTCTTTCAGCACACTTCTCATACAAGACATTGAATAAGGACAGCATGAACTCGTAAAGCTCTGGAGCTGACTCAATGTACTTAAGGTTTTGGCTCATGAACGCCTTTTGACTTACGAGTATGTCATTCAGCTTAATTGAAAGTATAGGGTTTACCGCTGCAAGTTCTTCGGAAACTTTTAAGTGCTTCTCCAATGCTAAAGGCCGCAGGTGTAATTCCATTAGATGTTTTCGGTGAGCTTCTGAAAAGCTCTCTTTGTAATAATCCCGCCCACCTTGAAGTAAACAATTTGCTCGTTTGGTTTCACCACGCATTTCAAGGAGAGCGGTTATCGTTTTATTTATTGTTTTTCGGTTTTCTCGCGAGTGACTGAAATGAGTGCTTGCTTCGCTTAATAACCACCCTGTCATAAGGAAGTCAAGATTCCAAATATATTATTTTTATTAGTGTATTTGTCGTACCAATTCTCTAATTTTAAAAAGAGTCAAAAAACCTTTTTAAGGTCAACTGGAGAGTAAGGCCGCTTTTTGAACAATTCACTTCATGAAATTGAGAAAATAATTCCGGAGGTTCATCGATAGAGTAAATTTAACCTGTCACATGGGGCGTCCATCTTCTTTGAACAGTGGCGCCGGATCAGCTACTTCAAATATTTTATCTACCAACTACCCTCAGGGTGCCTTTTCACTACGTATGGATCTCTCAACATGAGGATCTAAGGGTGGGCCGAAGGTCACCCGTCGGAATCGTTGAACTCAAAATTACGGGTTATTTCACATTACCTTTCCTTGTATATCGTTATTTTTAATCGATTTTTATTTTCTAAATTCTGCCTTAGAGTTCGGGTATTCTCATACACAACCAATGGAGT
>JAUVLX010000370.1 GCA_030600525.1 Desulfobulbus sp.
GCTCCATAAGTACCGGCAGGATATCTTCCAGGCCGTCCTTATCCCCTGTCAGCACATGATGAATCAGTTGTTCTTCAGTTGACCTGCTGATGCCATTTTCTTCGTCCATGTCATCATCTGTTCTATCGCTGAAATGTTCTATAAATCGCATCAGCGGCTTGGTCTCTTTGCCTGCGACTTTATCAAACAGCAAATCAAGACAAACTTCGCGGTCCTCCATGGAAACTCTGGCAAGTGGCAAAATTTTTGCTGCATCAACAATTGCCGCGTCCAGCCCTGCCTCAACCGCTTCATGCAAAAAGACAGAGTTCAGTATCCTGCGAGCCTTTGGTGACAGGCCAAAAGAAATATTACTCAACCCAAGAACGGTCAGGGTACCTGGCAATTCTTTTTTTACCAGCTTGATTCCTTCAATGGTCTGAATAGCAGCATCACGAAGTTTTTCATCACCGGAGCCAACGGTAAACGTCAGGCAATCAAATAATATATCGCTGGGCCGCAGGCCAAATTCCTCCACAGCAATAGTATATATCTCTTGAGCGACAGCAAGCTTGTCTGCTGCTGTCATTGCCATACCCTGCTCATTAATTGTCAACGCAACGACAGCCGCACCATACTTTTTCGCTGCGCCACAAACCCGACGCAAATTGGTACCGCCATCTTCAAGGTTGATCGAATTAATAATACATCGCCCTGGATACAGCTTTAAACAGGCTTCAATGCACTCAGGTGTAGTCGAGTCGATCATCAGTGGAGCTTTCACGGACCCGGCACACATCTGTACCAAGGTGGTCATATCCGCAAGCTCATCCCGCCCGGCATAGGCTGTACACAAATCAATGATATGTGCTCCTTTAGCCTCCTGTTCCTGAGCAATTTTGAGACAGCTCTCAAAATCATCGGCCAGGAGAAGTTCTCTAAACTTCTTGGAACCATTGGAATTGGCACGTTCCCCTATCAAAAGAGGCGGAATTTCCTGCTGTAATTCCACAGCCTGATACAAACTTGCAACTGAAGGCTTCATATGATCACCTCCCTGTTTGCCGGCTTGACGTTCTCAAGCTCCCTGACCAATGCCCTGGTATGTTCCGGTGTTGTTCCGCAGCAGCCCCCGACAATGCTCACCCCAAATTCAGTAACAAACCGTTTCATGTCCAGTGCATACTGCTTGGGTGAAAGCGGATAACATGTCTTGCCGTCGACCACCTCAGGTAATCCCTGGTTGGGCACACAGGAAATGCGTTTTGGCCAATTCTGGCTCAAATATCTGATGTGTGATTCCATTTCACCTGGACCTGTGGCACAGTTCAAACCAAAAGACAACAATGGAAAAGGTTCAAAAGTTACTGCCGCAGCCGCTATATCAGTGCCGACAAGCATGGTCCCTGTTCGCTCAATAGTAACAGAAGCCATAACCGGAATGTCCTTCTTCCCCATTTCTTCCAGAACTTGAAAACAGGTTGTCATGGCGGTTTTAATCTGCAATAAGTCCTGACAAGTTTCAATAATCAGTAGATCAACCCCTCCCTTTACCAAGGCACGTATCTGCTCGGCATGGGCACTCGCCAACTCTTCGACGGTTATATGACCAAGCGAAGGTAATTTGGTCCCAGGCCCCACAGAACCAGCAATGTACGTATCTGACTTACCGTTGATAGCTTTGCGAGCATTCTCAATCCCAGCAAGGTTGATTTCCTCTACTTTCTCTGCAAGGCCATATTCTCCGAGCACGATACTGCTCGCGCCAAAAGTATTGGTTTCTATCACCATTGCCCCGGCATCGACAAAGCTAGAATGCAGAGCAACAATCGTTTCCGGAGAAGAGATGTTAAGCAATTCGTTGCACCCTTCACTATCCCCCCATGCAGACAAAGGTATGTCCATTTCCTGGAGGTTGGTACCACAGGCACCATCTAAAATAAGTATTTCGTGATCTGTAGGTTTCATTATCATCTATATGTAATCCAAATCTTCAATCAACAGTTAATACCGCCATTCGCACTCACCTTGTCAGGTGAGTATCAAGACAGACACTGTACGCTTTACCCAGAATCAAACCCTTAATCGTATTACCTTTACCAACGACTTCTTTCTCTTCAGTTAATACGACCTCTCTCTAGAAAAAAGTAACTATTATGTTGGTATACCGGAAAGAATTTCGAATACCGTATGATACCTTTACACGGCGCTATGAGTTCGAGGGTATCCATATTCTCTTCTGCTTATTGCAGCCCCTTGGTCTTTAAAACCAACAGCACGATCAATATTAAACAGAAAGCATGACTTATCATCTTTCTGGTAATAAAGCCACAGCAACAGTAACTCAACGGGTTAAGTATCCATTCCGAAAATAAATACCCGTACCCAAACACCCTCTTTACTAAAAGTCATTGCCGCACAACCCTTTTGAGATGCCACACTAAAATCAACCGCTAAAACGAGATAACATAATGAAGTATTAAGGTTTTTCCAGCTTGACGAGACCTACACAAACCGGTAATCATACCTGTGTTTTTCAGATATCTGATTTTTTGAAAATCATTTCGTTTCGTCTCGTTTTCATCAATAAAGGTAATCACAGGCAGCATGATCAACGTCACCACAGCCGCCATCACTATTTTAAAAAGACACCTGGAAAAAAAACAGGACACTCATGCAGTGCGCATTGATGTTGTTGCCCTAGGGAGTAACTGGAAATCACTTGCACTCCGCTTGGACTCGCCGAGGAGAAGTGATCTTGTATACCGCTACGATGAGGTCACCTTTCTGGTAGAACCATCCCTGCTC
>JAUVLX010000040.1 GCA_030600525.1 Desulfobulbus sp.
TCTCCACCGCCCCCGGTGGTTACCACGATCATCTGCTCATCTTTGCCAACACAGAATTTTTTACGGGTTTTGACCTTTGCCTTTTCCGCAGCTACCTTGCGGGGAAGGTAACCGGTAAAAATGACTTTTTCTTCCACCGAAGCCGGGATAGCATACTCTTTGACTGCATCATAGATTGATTTGCGTCCGTAGATCCATATCTCCGAGTAAAGTTGATCAAGCAGACGGTAGACACCTTTATTCTCCCAATCAGCCCTTACGGTTTCCCTGTCATCCATTATATCGCGTAACCCGAGGACAGTTTTTGTATGCGGACAGTAGCGCTGGATCCATTCCAAAGTAGGGAGCACTTCTTTTTTCAACCCCAGTGGCTCCTTATCAACTAAAAATAAATTTGGTCTGAAGGTTTTAGCAGTGGTAAGAATAATGGATCGACGAATATTCAATGCATGTTCTGGATCAATCCGGATGGAAAGCGACTGGTACTCATCATTTGTTTTCTTTATCATCCCAGGAATACGAACGAAATCGACATTCTCTGGAAAAGAAAAGCGTCCAGCAATGGGCGACCCCGTCAGAATCAGAACATTAACGGTTGAAGCCCTCAGGTGCCCGGCAATAGCCATGGTACGCCTGATATGACCAAGTCCGTACGTGTCATGGGAATAAATAAGGATATTGTAGGAGTTGGATGTTCCCGTCACGGCTCTAGGTTGTTAATGGTGGTTATTCCGCCTGATTGGCCATATCGTCATCTATACCTGAATTAAGGTAATGCGAGGATGCTCATTACAAAAACGTCTAACCTACCGTGTACCAACTGTTCGGGCAACAAAAATCGATGCTATGACAGATGACTTTTTTCCATCGAAAAATGACAATTCCGGTATAAGATACCTCAACAATTTGCATGTACGTTACGTCTCTTAACCTTCCGCCCCATGGAGAAGCACCATGATAAAACGTATTATTTTACTCCTTGCTTTTTTTGTTGCTCCCGTTCTGCTGTCCATGGGATGCGTCGCAAAAGGTCCTACCGGAAGATGGCAGCAAAACCAGGATGCACAAAAACTCTTTACCTCCGCTAGTATCCTTGAAAATCACTCCTATTACTATACAGGACAAAAGGCTAAGCCAGATGCAATTATTGCCATTGACAATGCTTATAGATTACAATCTAAACTTTGGATTGCCATAGATGTTACCCCCAAACTCATCAAGGAGTGGCTCGCTTGGTACAAAAGTGAATTCAGCATGTACTGCACCTATCGAGGTGGTTATATAATGACTCCTGATCAACAAGTTGCAGGAATATGGTATTCAAAGGAACTGCTTAACACTATTTACTCCCCAGAATCGGGTGTTGTCGAAGTTTACCTCCCCTACTCTGCTCCGGGTTCAATGTGTGATCGGCGACGATTCTTGGATGATCTCTGAGAGGCGCATAGTTGATACCCCGGAGGCGCCCAGCAGCGGATCCCCCACCACCTATCCCTTTTGCACATCCTCGTGATGGGTTACCCTTTGAAGGCCTTTCTGCGGCATTTTATCATTGAAATTCTTACAAGATACCCCTTTCTTCAATTTTAAAATCAGGTATACTGCCGGCTGTATTTTACTCAGCTTCAGACATTGAGCAGTGCCCCTGCAAAACAGGTTAACAATATCCTAAAATAACCATTCCCGTCAGGTTCTTCAGTGTCGCAGGAGCAAAGGTTACGCCTCTTCCCACTTTTTTACGGGACACTCAAAAGAGGCCAACCAAACGAACAAGAGAACTGTTTATAATTTTAAAACATTTCCTTTATAAAAAAAGCAGCAATAGGAGTTTCACAGTGTCCACACACAATTCCTTTAATTTAAATTTCATCACCTCCATCCCATTAAAAGTCTTGCGCCTTTCATGGGCAACCTTGCTGATGACCATGGTGCTCCTGACGTATTCCCACGCCAACGAAGAGGCTCCCCTCCCACAAGGCAGCAAGGTACTTTTTATGCCGTTTACTGTCAATATTCCTGGGTCATACGCCTACCTGGAAAACGGACTAAGCTCGGTACTCTCAAGCAGGCTTGCCACCCGAGCAAAAATACAGCCCATTGCAGGCAAGAGCACCGGCAAACAACTGGCCAACCTCCTGCAAAGAGGTCAATATAGTGCTTTTGGCAAATTACTTGCCAAAACAAATGCCGATTATCTCATATTTGGTTCCCTGGACCGCAAGGATACTCTTTTCACTCTCACCAGCTATGTTTTCCAAAAATCATCAGGCAGGGGGCCGGTTCAGTTTGAAGAATCTCTTGCTAGTATAAACCAGGCCATGGACGCAGTAGATAACATGTCATGGCAAATCAGCGGTCAAATATTCAATCACCCTAAGCCAGTGAAAGGGAAGAGCACACCTGCAGCAACCGATGGTGTGGCAGCTTTTCATACGGCCCACCCAGACCGTACCTACCGAGAAGGTTTACTACACAACACAATGGTAGGCCTTGGGATTGGCGGGCAATTTGAACTGGTCAGCTCTCACCGCAGCAAACGGATACATGAAGATGTGAAAGATATAAATGCAGTGGACATTGATGGTGACGGGGTGACCGAAATTCTGATGTTAACAGACTCCCAACTCCAACTCTACCGATTTGAAAAAAACACCTTTCACACCATAGGTAGCATCCCCTTGGATAGCCATTTACGTCTGCATTCAGTTACCTTTGCCGACATGGATAATAACGGGATCCAGGAACTCTATATCAGCGGTAACAGCGGCAACAGACCATCGTCCTCTATTATCACCTGGCAAGGAAGGAAGGCAAAGGTAATACAAGACAAAATCCCCTACTATTTACGTGCGGTTTCATTGCCAGGTCAGCCCCCGATTCTCTATGGCCAGACAGGCACGCCCACCTTACCAAGCGACGGCGCTATATACGAGTTGCAAAGAAACAGCCAGGGAGCATTTACTCGAGTTAAAAAAGTTACTCTACCAAAGGGCGTTCAGGTATACGACTTTACTGTCGCCGATATAACAGGTGACAAAAATAAAGAAACAATACTGATCACACCTGGCAACCAGCTCCAGGTGCTTAACAAAGATGGCAGTATGATGTGGACCAGTAGCACCCAGTTCGGAGCGGGACGCAATTTTTTCGGTACCCTGTCAAGCAATGAAGAACGTTCCATCACCGTGCCGACCTACATCAAATCAAGACTTGTTATTACAGATATGGACGGTGATGGCATCAACGACGTTCTGGTTGGCCGCAACCAGGCAGAGCATGTGCGGTTCATGCCAAGGCTCAGGTACTTTGACGGTGGTTCCATAATGGCGCTTACCTGGAAGACCAACATGCTGACCCCGCTGTGGGAAACCCAAAAAAGGCCTGATTACATAATCAACTATCAGATTGCAGCAGCAGGCAAGCAGTCACAAAAACAAAAAGACTTTCTCCTCCTTTTCAGCGAGGCAGAAACAAGCTACCCCTTTGCATTCTGGCAGACAAATTCAGCAACCATTAACAGCTACCGCCTGCGATTAAAAGCTGACGACCAAAATCAGCAATGACCCGCAAACGAAGAAATACAAAAAACAACACTGACATTTACAAGCTAACTCACTGTATCTCTGTCATGTACGCTACCTCTGCACAAAGAAAGTAAAAAAAATTAAACTTTGAGTAAAAAAAACTTGACTCTCCTCAGCCAACGTTATATCTTGACAGTGAATCAAGACTGAAATTAAGTTTTTTCCTCTTACTGAGGAAGAGGCATTAAACAACACCTTTTTAACGAGGAGATTAAGATGAAAAAAGTACTCGCAACAGGCGTAGCACTTCTTATGGCTGGTAGCATTGCTACTGCTGCTGAGATGGACGACAAGTCCGGCGTAAAAATCACCGGTAATGCTCGTGCCCGTGTTATCTACAAAGATAAATATGATTTCGGCAACAGCGACGACAGTGCCAATACCACCATGGATTCTCGTGTACGTTTTGAAGTACGTGGCACCGCAGCTGGCGGAGCATACATTCACGGTCGTATCCGTCTTGCAGAAGAAAAATTTGATGGTGCAACCTCAAGTGCGCTCGACAGCAACATCTATGTTGACAAAGCTTACATCGGTATTCCTTTCAACGACGCCTTCACCCTCGAAGGTGGTAAGTATCGTGTGAGCTATGGTCAAGGTTTCATGTACGACGATATTGGACTGGCTGGTTTCCGTGGTATCTATGCGGCTGACGGCATCCAGGTAATTCCTTTCCTCGAAACAATGTCTGAAGGTCAGTCCTCAAGCATTTCTCAAGACGTATCTGAAGATAACGATTCCTACCGCTTTGGTGCTGCTTTAACCGCCACCAATGTTGAAAACTGGACATTTGGTGCTATCGCTGCTTACGATACCGATGATCGTGTTGAAAATCAGGTTGTAGAGAACGTTTCTGTACCAACCGGTAACGGTAATGCTGACGGTTTTTGGGGTTCTGTCTTTGCTAAAGGTACCATCGCTGACGTATTCGGCCTCGAAGGTGAATTTGCCTACGCTGAAAACGGCGTAACCCTTGATAAGGTTCAAGGCTCAGGTACTGATGACGGATATGGTGGTTATGTTCGAGGTAGCTGGAACATAGACGCTCTGACCCTCGCTCTTGATCTTGGTTTCACCATGGACGGTTTCGCACCTGATCCATTTTACGGATTCGTAATGCTCGGTGGTGAAGAGCCGATCAGTGCACTGTCAATTGGTGGTGGAGCTGTCGATATGTACTGGGCTGGTCTCCGTGTTGGTTATGCAGTAACCGAAGCACTGAGCCTCACTGGTAACGTGGTCTATGCAGATGCAGACACCAACGACGATTTCCCTGCAGAACAGACCAATCGTGTATTCGATGTGTGGGAAGTTTCCGGTGTCCTCAAGTATGCCGTATCCAAGGGTTGTACCTTCTCTTGGTACGCAGGCTACCTGAGCCCAGACTACGATGGTCGTCTTGATACAGTACTAGAAGATGACGGTGCTTTCGGTACCTATGCTAAATTTGATGTTAAATTCTAATCTGAATAACATCATATAGCAGTTGTACATTAAAAAAGGCGAGCCCTGTTAAGGGCTCGCCTTTTTTTTATTAATACCTGCAAACAAAAAACCAATCCCCGCCACAAGGCCGCAAGCAGCTTGCGCTACTCTGAGGAGTTGTCCGGAAATGACTTGAACATGAGCGACGATACTGTCCAACTTATTTACGGACAGCTCCTCAGACAGGCAGAGTCACCACCGCCCTTGTTCCTCCAACTTCCCCGGCCTGTATGGTTAATGAACCGTGATGGTCTTCAACAATCCGTTGCACAAGCATCAGCCCCATACTGGTACCAACGGCTTGGGTTGTGAAAGAAGCTGCATCAGTCCTCTGTTCAAGGCTTGATACACTTCCCCCTGCACCGGAATCAGCTATTACAATCTGCACTTCGCCTTCATCCTCCACCACCTCCACAGTCAACTCACCGCCGTCAGGCATTGACTCGATGCTGTTACGAATAAGGTGAACCAGCACCTTCTGGATCAATTGCTGATCAAGACAGAGCACGGGTTCTTTTTCTGGAAGAATAAGCGTGTGGTGAATACCGTGTTCATTCAATCCTGAGTAATGGAGAAGAATGGATTTGTTAAGCACAGTAAAAAGCCCTACCTGTGCAAAGGAAGGTTGCGCGGTTTCCACAAAACTAAACAGATCCTCTAAAATGGTTTCAATCTTTTCTGCCTCACGGGTCATCATATTGAGAAACTGCAACCACTGAGTATCCTCTGTTTTTTTGGCAAGTAAACGCGCGGTGCCACCGATGGAGGTAATCGGGTTGCGTATATTGTGGGCCAACTGTGCGGCTACGTGACCAACAGCTGAGTATCTTTCGGTTTCAACCAGCAGATCCTTATTTTTCTCAAGTTCACGGGTCATCGCCTCAAGCTCTTTAATCTTCTGGTCCATATCCATATACAGATGGCAATGCTCAATGGCTAGACTGGCCTGACTGGCAAAACTCTCTAGTGCCTGAATACGTTCATCGGTGATCGGCTTTTTGGAAATATAGTGATCAGCTATAATGACGCCCAGGGAGCGATTGGACGAAAACAGCGGCACCACCACAAAAGAATCTTCCTGGAGCAAACCTATCAACTCTACCGGGACTGGAAATTCACACTTTCCGCCGACAACACTGATGGACTGTTTCGTTCGCACCGCCCGAACAAACAGGTGGTCCTCATCCTCAACATCAACACGGATTGCCTTGACAATACGATTTACCTCAGTATCGCTGATAAGCACATTGCTACAGGAGAGTAAATCCATAAAATTAAGATCAAGCTGTTCTAGATTGTTCCAGATACGGTCACCGTCCTCCATGCTCCCTGGGCCTATTGCCATTCTCCCTTGGAGTTGAGTGCCGTCATCATTAAACAGGGCAAGAAAAGCCCGATTAAACTGCAGTCCCTCTTCGGCGGTAATGCCGACCAATCCTGCCTGCAAAATCTCATCGAGTTCCACCAGGCTGAGGAAAGCGGTGTTCATCTTAATCGCCAGCCCATGGGCAAGCTGGAGTTGAAATCGTGCCTGCTCCAACTGTTGCTGATACAACCGATTATTTATTTTGAGGCGGCGTTTCTCAAGAACCTTTTGCAGTGTAGTCAGCAGGTCTGCAAAATGAACAGGCTTAGCAAGATAATCATCTGCCCCGAGACGCATGCAGGAAAGTGCAGTCTGCAAATCGCTGACCGCCGTCAGCATGATAATGGAAAGATCCGGATACAGTGCTCTTAGCTCTGGTAACAGATCCATCCCATCGGCGTCTGGAAGTCCGATATCCAACAAAACCAGAGCGACATTGTGCTCACGAAGTGCCTGGAGAAGACTGGCTGCAGAATTTGCAGTAATGGTGGGGAATTGTTCATTAGTCAGAAATTCCTGCAGCAAGCAGACAATCTCCGGGAAGTCATCAACGATAAGTATGACTTCGTCCTGCTGCAAAAGCTCATCACTTTGCAGCACTCTTAAGGGGGGTAGGTGTTGCGATTTTTGCATTGGAGATATACTTTTTTCAATGATTTGCAGTAATAGTCCCGTACAATTTTGTTCTACTCATGAAAATATGGTGTGTCAAGGATCGTGAATGCATTCTCACATTGCCTCAACAGGGGTCCCATGGTATGCAGAGACAGCTCAACCCGAATTTCTCATGAGCATTTTGCTCATTATTTGAAGATATGAATAATTTCATATTCATACTGTTAAAACCAATCAAATATAAAATTAACAAAATGCTCACCGAAGGTCAGTCCATGCGGCACCATCTTCTTTAGTATTTTGGCAGTAAAAATAGTCTACTATGATTTACTACCAAAAACTTTGAACCTGGCACCACCTGAACTGATGAGGAATCCGGGCTAACTGATATTTTTCACCCCCATTATGCATATACAACCTATTCACACTACCAAGCGTACCCAATCCACTGTCAGTGACGATGAACTGCAAACCGCCATAGCTGATTTCCTGAAAATGGGACATGTTGATAATATTATTGCTTTGTTCAAGCAGGAGCCACACTATCACACGTGGAGCGGAACGTTACTTACTGACCAGCGTTTTGCAGTGCGTCTTGGCCTTGCAGTGCTCTACGAGAACCTGGTAATTGAATGTCCTGACGACATCTACCTGGCAGTCCCCTCTCTTGCGGAGGCTCTCAAAAACGAAAAGGAATGGGTTAGAGGGGAAGCAGTTAATCTGCTCGGTATAATAGGCTCAGATCAAGCAATAGCACTTATGACATCCATGACTGATGACCCCTCACCCCCGGTCGTTGAAATAGTAACAGACATATTAGACACGACTTCCAATGGATGAGTATTATGGCCGTAATGGCCTGTTATCCCAGCACATGCCAGGATTTGAGCCTCGCGTGGGCCAAGCCGATATGGCAGCAGCGGTTTATGATCTGCTAAAAAGTAATGATGAATTGCCTTTTATCGAACAAGATCAAGCCCAATGTCTTGCTGTAGAGGCAGAAACAGGACTGGGCAAAACCCTGGCATACCTTATACCAGCAGTTTTAAGCGGCCGCAGGGTGGTAGTCTCTACCAACACCCGCAATCTCCAGGACCAAATTATTGAAAGGGAAATCCCTTTTATTCAGAAACATATCGCCCCTGAACTGCAGGCTATGTGCGTTAAAGGTCGGCAAAACTACCTTTGCCTATACCGATGGTACCAGCTTTACACCGAAAAACAATCCTCCTTGCTCGGTGACGAAGAACAGGAAACCATTCAAGAATGGGTTGGGGAAACCACGTACGGTGATCGTTCCGAACTATCTTGGCTTCCTTCCCACTCGCCACTTTGGCAGAAGATTTGCTGCCTCTCCCATTTTTGTCTTGGCAGTGACTGTCCAGAAAACAACCGCTGTTTCCTTACCCGTTTGCGACGAGATGCAGCTGCAAGTCAGTTGCTCATCGTCAACCACCATCTTTTATTTTCTGATCTGGCTATCCGCAAAACAGGATTTGGAGAGGTTCTTCCTCGCTACGAGGCGGTCATCTTTGACGAAGCGCATCACATAGAAAATGTAGCATCCACTTTTTTTGGCTACTCCTTTTCTAAATATCAAATAACCGATTTAGTCGGCGATATTGAGCGTAGCGCCTCTACAGCATTAGCTGATGCAACCAAAAAACTCACCCTTTCCCAGACCACGTCCCTTACGGCAGCTATTGAATCCTTGAACCTGCAGTTGCCAATGGCAAGAGGACGATTTCCCTTAGATCAGGTGCTGCAGCACAACTCTGCCATTGAGAACATAGTGCAAAGCATCCTTACCGCACTTGAAAAACTGGGTGCCAACCTGGACAATATAAGAGGAGGCGACGAACCCTGGGAACAATATGCTAATCGTTGCCATGAACTTGCAGCCAGGCTCACCCTGATTACTGCTGACTCGTTTGACAACTGCCCACCGGATGAACTCCGTTACACCTACTGGTTTGAGAGAACGGACAGAAACATTGCCCTCTTTGCCACTCCTATTGATGTCTCGCAAGAACTGCAATCCACCCTCTATGCATCGGTCTCTGCTTGTGTGTTTACCTCTGCAACCCTGACCACCGGTGGTGATTTTCATTTTTTTTGCAAACGACTGGGATTACCGGAGCAGACCAAAACGCTCTCTTTTCCATCACCTTTTGACTACCTCAACAGAACTCTGCTCTATATCCCGAAAAACAACTTTCCCGAGCCCGCCTCACCCGCTTACACGGGACAAGTACAAGAGCAAATCAAAAAACTCATTAAAAGTTCTCAAGGAAGGGCGCTTGTGTTGTTCACCTCTTTTAAAGCCATGGAGACAGCATTCCAGAGTCTTAAGGGACAACTCCCTTTTCCGCTGCTTATCCAGGGTGAAGCACCTCGACACACACTACTCAATCAGTTCAGCCGGGAAACCACGTCTGTGCTTTTTGCTGTTTCCAGCTTTTGGGAAGGGGTAGATATACCTGGAGAAGCTTTAAGTTTAGTCATCATAGACAAGTTACCGTTTGAAGTGCCCAGCGACCCTGTTCTTATGGCCAGAATTAGCCGCATCAAGGCAAACGGTGGTAACCCTTTTTTCGATTTTCAAGTTCCCAGGGCCATTCTCGGTTTGCGTCAGGGGGTGGGTCGATTGATGAGGGCCACCGGTGACAGAGGCGTGATTGCTATCCTGGACATACGACTTTTTACCAAAGGATATGGCCGCCGCTTTTTAAAAAGCCTGCCGCCAAGTCCACTTACCAGAGAATCCCAGCAGGTTGCTGATTTTTTTCGTGATGATAATGATCTCCACTGAACAGGAATACAGAGAAAACCTCAAGAAACATGCAGCTGCAGCAAACATCAGGGTGGAGTCTGCCATACATGCTGACCTTTCCCGTGTACTGAACGAATGCGACCCCCTGCTGCAGGAAATAATCAACTATGCCGTTTTTAGCGGTGGTAAACGGATACGACCGTTGCTGGCAATCATCTGTTCACGGCTGTGCGGACGGGATGATGACGATCTCTACCGGCTGGCCGCTGCCTTCGAGTATCTGCATGTAGCGAGCCTTATCCATGATGATATTATTGATCATGCCCAACAGCGTAGAGGCAGGAAATCCCTGGTTGCCAAGTACGGTTTTCCCTCAGCCATTCTTACTGGTGACTGGCTCCTTTCCAGGAGCATGCGCCTGGTTGGCGAATTAGGTGGTCAACTCGGCCTGACTGTTTTTTGCCAAGCAACCGAAAGTATGGTGGACGGCGAATTTCTCCAGCTTCGCTGTGTCGCCAACCCGGAAGCAACAGAAGAGGACTATTTCCGTATCATTAAATGTAAAACCGGCAACCTCATTGCTTCTACCTGTGAAATAGGAGCAATCTACGGCGGAGCCTCTGATGATGAAAGAGAGGCTCTTTCCCTGTTTGGTGATAAAATCGGCACTGCTTTTCAGGTAGTGGACGACCTGCTCGACTACAAAGGCAATGCCCAGGAAACAGGAAAGGCAGTGGGCAACGACTTTGTTGAAGGAAAAATCACCCTGCCCTTTATTCGAGCTTATGCCCAGGCAGATGCCTCGAACCAGGCATTGCTGCAACAACTGATTACAGGTGATCGACAATCACGCCAATCCTATCAACAAACCCATAACCTGATTACTACCCATGAAGGCTTCGCCTCTGCAGAAAAAACTGCACAGGCCCTGATAGAGGACGCGAAAAAAGCGCTGCATCTTTTCCACCAGCACTCGGACCAGGAAAGCCTGACAGTGCTCCAGGCTCTTGGCCAGTACATACTGCAAAGGAAAAAATAAACTCCCACAATGTATTTTTTCTCCACCTTACAACGGCTTCTAGTCTGTTTTACGCTTTTGGCCCTTCTTTTTCTTCTGGGTAATTGCGGCAACCAGCAAAATAGAGACCAGGTAACCGAAGAGACAGCAACCAGCTATCAGCTACCTCATATGCAGGAGCCAGTTCCTGGTACGCTTCTCATCGTCTTTGAAGAACCTGACCCGCCTCCTCACTCGGATCCAAAAACAGCATTTGTTACTGTTTTAGCTGCAGAAACCCAACAAGCCGCGCCACGAAAAAAGCGCCCCCAGGTTGCTATCATTATAGATGACATGGGCCATCATCAGGTGCTCGGTGAGCGCCTCTTAGCCCTGGATCTTAACCTGACGTACTCCTTTCTCCCCCAGGCACCGTTTACTACCAAGCAGGCGCAAATCGCCCATGAGAAAAAAAGTGATATTCTTGTCCATGTACCTATGGAGCCAAAGGATCCACACTGGAATCCAGGAAAAGGAGCGCTTTACCTCAAAGATGACAAGGCCCTTTTACAGACCAAAACCCAGCAGAGCATTAGCGCAGTCCCCCATGCCATTGGTGCCAATAACCATATGGGCTCCCTGTTTTCAGAAAACAGGGCGGCGATGCAGACCGTTCTCTTAACGCTGCAAAAAAACGGGTTCTTTTATATCGACTCCTTTACCACGGCCCAATCAAAAGGACTAGAGGAAGCAAAACGTCTCAATATCCCCACTAACCGACGTCATATCTTTCTTGACAACGACCATGATCCACAAAAAATCTGTAAGCAAATTAAAAAGCTGATTCAACTGGCTCAAAAAAACGGCTCGGCCATTGGTATCGGCCATCCTAACAAGGCCACCCTCACCGCCCTGACCCAATGTGACAGGGAGCTGCTTGCGACAGTTGACATCGTGGGCGCCCACAATCTGGTACAATAACTATGAATGCTCCATCTCTTTCCCCACCGACCCTTGGAATGATACTCAAAGGGTATCCCCGCATATCAGAGACCTTTATCTCCAACGAGATACTCCTGCTCGAACAACTTGGTATTCCGATCAGGATCTTTTCCATGCGATTACCTCGGGAATCTTTTTGTCATGATTCGGTAAAACAGATTAAGGCCAGGGTCGACTACCTGCCCACAGACCTTTTTCTAGATTTTCAAAGGCTGCTACTACAGACAACCCTGTATGCTGTCAACAATCCGGTACGTTTCCTTGAGGTACTTAAAAAAGCTGGGCAAAGATTTCATCGTACGCGAAGCCTTGGGACCTTAAAACATCTGATGCAGGGCTGCTACCTAACCCATCACCTGCTGGCCAAATCCCCGGATGTGGTCCACCTGCATGCCCACTTTGCCCACTCCCCCTCTTCGGTTGCTCTCTTTTCCAGTATGCTCAGTGGCCTGCCATTCAGTTTTACTGCCCACGCCAAGGACATCTACACTTCAAACCCTGATCAGTTACGTGAAAAAATCGATTTAGCGTCGATGGTCATGACCTGTACCAGGCACAATGTCGACTATCTGCGCTCCCTTGGTAAAGATACGGCCACCCCGATTCACTGCGTGTACCATGGGATCGATCTGGATCTTTTTACTGCCGCAGCGAAAACGGAAGAAACTAAGCCACCTTATAAAATTCTCACCATCGCCAGACTTACTGAAAAAAAAGGCATTCCCCATATCCTGGAAGCGCTGCAACTGCTAAAAAAGAAGGGCATTTCTTTTACATTCACCTTAATTGGTGATGGGGATGACAAAGAGCAGGTCATAAACCAAATCTTTGCAAGCGGCCTGCACAAGCAAACTCGGTGGCTTGGCACCATGCCCCATGCAAAAATTATCCAGGAGCTCAAAGCAGCTGATGCCTTTGTTCTCGGATGTAAAATTGCTGCTAACGGCGACAGGGACGGTATTCCAAATGTCCTGGTCGAAAGTCTGGCAATGGGGGTTCCTGCAGTGGGTACTGATATTTCGGCACTGCCTGAGCTATTGATCACAGAGAAAACTGGTTTGGCAGTGGCATCAAAAAGCTCTACCGCCCTGGCTGATGCCTTGTTACGCATCTTGCAGGACACACAACTACGCAGCCACGTCACGATTGAAGGGAAAAAACATGTCCAGGCACACTTTGATAATAAAGCCCTTATTCGACAACTTGCAGCACTGTACAGACAGGCTATGCCACAGTTAGCATCCACCTGACAGACTATCTAACCGTGTTTGCACTGTTTGCGGTTCAAATCCGCTTACAATGGAGCTGATATGTGATGCGCATTGCTTTTTACGCTCCTTTTAAACCCCTGGATCATCCCACTCCGTCAGGGGATCAGATGATAGGCAGGGGTATATTTGCGAGCTTACGTAACCAAGGGCACCAGGTTTCTATTATCAGCAAATTGCGATGTCGCTGGATCTACTGGAACCCAAGCCATATTCTCCAAGCCCTTCTCGAAATAAAAAGAATTACCCACCGGTTACAAAGAGAACCGGTGGATTGCTGGGTAACCTATCACTGCTACTATAAGGCCCCTGACATTATTGGGCCTACGGTTACCAAAAAGCTCAGCCTTCCCTATATTATTTTCCAAGGGAGTTATGCCACAAAATTTCGCAGACAGTTCCGCACCATGCCAGGTTTCATCCTCAACAAAAAGGCATTACTGCAGGCAGATCTCCATATCAGTGATCGCTACCATAACCTGGTTAACCTTCAACGGATAGTGCCGCCCCATCGACTAACCTATATCAAGCCCGGTATAGAACCAAAGAATTTCTGTTTTGACCAACCGTCCCGGCAGAAAATGCATAAACAGTGGCAAACCAACAAGCTACCCGTTATTCTTACGGCAGCCATGTTTCGCGCCGATGTCAAAAGTAAAGGGATAGCCTGGGTCATCAAATGCTGCGGACGGCTTCGCAAACAAGGATTTCCCTTTCAACTCGTCATCGCAGGAGATGGCCCGCAGAAAAACTACCTCCAGCAATTGGCACGACAACACTTGCCAGACAATGTCATTTTCACCGGCGCGCTTAAGCGTGACCAGATGTATACAATCTATTCTGGAGCTGACATATTCGCCTTCCCCGGATTTCGGGAATCACTGGGCATGGTATTTCTGGAAGCACAATCGTGTGGCCTGCCAGTGGTAGCCTGCGACAATGGTGGTATTCCCGAGGTGGTGGTTCATGGAAAAAGCGGTTTACTTTCTCCTATCACTGACAAGGACGCGTTTACCGCCAATATCAAAACACTGTTGAAAAATCAAAAACTGCGCCGTCAGATGGGCCAATATGCTGCCCGCCATATCAGAAAACACCATGACAAAAACATAAATTTTGTAGGAATGGGCTCCCGTATCCAGGATGTGGTCCCGCAAACCCCTCTTCAACGCTCTTCACCATGAAAATAATTTCCACGCAAATAGGTTTGATTCGACATTCCATGACTCTCTGGAACGAAGAAAAAAAAATCCAAGGACAACATAACAGTCGCCTTTCTTCCCAAGGAAAAGAAATGGCCGAGGCATGGGGAAAAACACTCCAACCATTTCAATGGCAGCGGATCATCACCAGTGACCTGGGACGAGCCAGGGAGACCACAGCAATTATCAACCGACAATTAAAAATCCCCTACAGCACAGATCCTCTTCTCAGAGAACAAAACTGGGGCAACTGGACAGGGCTCACCTTGGCTGAAATCAAAAAACAAGACAAAGCCCACTTAAGAGCAGCCCAAAGGAATGGGTGGCAATTCCAGCCACCAGGAGGAGAATCCAGGGAAACAGTACTCAAACGCGGCTTGCAAGCACTTAAGCAAGCCAATCATGCATGGGCAGGCCAGCGACTGCTTATTGTTTGTCACGAAGGAGTCATCAAATGTTTGCTTTACCACCTCTGTGACCGCGCCTTTCTACCTGAAGAACCGGCTATTCTTAAAAAATACCACCTTCACATCCTTACAATGAACAATTCAGCACTCACTCTCACCCACCTTAATCATCTGCCACTTTCGGCCTGAGACAGACATGCGTATTTTAGTATACTGTCAACATGTGCTCGGTATCGGCCACCTTGTCCGAACCTTTGAAATCCTTAAGGCTCTTAAAAAACACCAGGTCACTCTTCTTCTTGGCGGTGCAGAAACAAATTTGATCCCCCCTGAGCATGTCACTACTGTTCAGTTACCGCCACTGATGATGGACGCCACCTTTTCCACCCTCTCAACACCCACTGGTGAACCGCTTGAAGAAATTAAAAAGCAGCGGCAAAAAATTATTGGCGATTGTTTAAGTGAAGTACAACCAGATATCCTGCTCATCGAACTTTATCCCTTTGGACGAAATGGCTTTCACTTCGAAATTGCGCCACTCCTTGAGCAGGTGAAAAAAGAAATTCCGACCTGTCTCATAGCTTCAAGCGTTCGTGATATTCTCGTGGAAAGGGATAACCATTTGAAATTTGAGAGACGAGTAGTGGAAAGGATCAACCACTTTTTTGATTTACTGCTAATCCACAGCGATCCAAATGTCATCCGCCTTGACGAAACCTTCAGCCGAATGGAAGATCTCAGGATACGAACGGTGTATACGGGGTATGTCCATCGTCCACCCAAGCAAAAAAACAGCGTACAGCAAACAAAAGAAAACCTGCCTCTCATCGTTGCCAGTGCTGGCGGCGGAAGTGTCGGCTACACCTTATTAGAAGCGACACTCACGGCGCATGCGCTGCTGACAAGACGTTTCCCGTGCACACTGCACCTGTATACAGGACCATACCTGGAGCAGGAGAAACAACAAAAACTGATTC
>JAUVLX010000319.1 GCA_030600525.1 Desulfobulbus sp.
CCACAACTTCTTTTTCAATACTCCACCCTACTCCTCCTGCTTCTGAAAAGCCCCCTGAATCCCTTCGGCAGTTCCTGCTCATGTGCAAGACTTTGTTAATTTTGTCAAATCCCCTGCTGGAGCTGCGATCTTGAAGCAAAACGGCAATTACGCTGCCCCGTAAAATGGATTGGGACTACTGATGTCACCGCAAAGTAATCTACTGAGCCGATTTCTCACCCGCCTTGCCGCGATAATCGCCGTTTTGGTCGGTGTCAGTCTACCGATTGGCTATAGCCTGGTCGCATACCACGACCTTTCAGAATCGCTTATCTTTAAGGCCCAAATCAAGGCCCACGCTCAGGAGGATTTAATCACCACCCTTCCCGAAACCTGGATGTATGCCGAAAATAGAATTCAGGGCATACTCACTCGGGAACCGGTAGTGCTGAGCAATCAGCAGATTCAGATCTTCGATCAACACGGGACACTCATATCGACCTCTGGAAGTGAAATAACGGGATCAAAAATACAACGCAGCTATCCGCTTTATGATATCGATCAAGTCGTTGGGCAGGTTGTGGTTATTTCGTCACTCTCTGAATATATCTACAATACGATTGGGGTTGCTCTCATTGGTATCGTTCTTGGTATTCTCGTCCTGTTGGTTATGCATTTCATCCCGATTAGGGCTTTACGAAAAATTTCCGACGAGTTGTATGAGGAAAAGGAACGGGCTGAAATTACCCTCCACTCAATCAGCGATGCGGTACTGAGAACCGATGCAGAGGAGCGTCTTCTCTATCTAAACCCGGCAGCCGTAAAAATGCTTGGCCAGACGTTGCCGGAACTACAAGGAAAAAAGGTATCTGAAATCCTTAATTTTAAGGATAAGGCGACCGATTCAGCCATTAAGAGTGCTCTCCAGGAAGCATTACATTCAAAAACCGAATCTTCCTGCGATGGCCGCACCATGCTCGATATACCTAACAACATCAAAATAGCTGTTGAAGAGCGTGCCACACCAATAATTGACAGCCACGGCAGGTTATCAGGAGGAGTACTATGCCTGCGTGACGTGACCATAGCTAGAGAATATCTGGAACGGCGGTCCTGGGAGGCCACACATGATTCATTGACAGGACTGGTCAATCGTCGCGAGTTCGAGAACCGCATTGCCGAGGCAATAGACAAGGCACATGCCAACGATCAGCGGTATGTACTGTGCTATATGGATCTCGATCATTTCAAAGTGGTCAATGACTCATGTGGACATCCCGCCGGAGATGAGTTGCTCCTCCAGTTAACCCGCATTATGCATGCCCAGGTACGTGAAAGCGATACTCTAGCTCGCCTTGGTGGAGATGAATTTGGTCTCCTGCTTGAGGGATGCGATACGGAACATGGTGGTTTTATCGCCAACGAGCTCCTCTCCACCGTAGAAGAATTTCAGTTTTTCTGGGAAAAGCAAGTCTATACGGTTGGAATAAGCATAGGTCTGACTACCATCACCAGTAGGAGCTTCAATGCCAACGAAATTCTTGGCGAAGCCGACTCTGCCTGTTATTGGGCCAAAGAGCAGGGACGTCACCGGGTGTGTGTTTTTCAGGCGAGTGATATGGATTTGGCGGCAAGACGAAGTGAAACCGGATGGGTCGGTCGAATAAATTCTGCCTTAAAGGATAATCGTTTCGTCCTCTATCACCAGACGTATCGTTCGCTCAATAAGGATGCCGAATCACGGCTACATCTGGAGGTCCTTTTACGAATGGTTTCCGAGAGCGGCGAGCTTATCCTTCCAGCCCGCTTTCTCCCCGCTGCCGAGCGATATAATTTGATCACTGAGATTGACCGCTGGGTTATCAACAAGGTGTTTTCGGGATTTCATACCTTGCTGACAGCTCATTCTTACACCGCGCTGATGGTGAACATCAATCTTTCCGGTGCCTCGATCAATTCGCTCAATTCACTTCAGTTTATAAAAGATAAAATCGCCGAATTTAATATCGATCCAAAAGCCCTCTGCTTCGAGGTTACTGAAACAGTGGCTGTAAAGCATCTTCGTGCTGCCATTGAATTCATAAACGAATGCAAAAAAATCGGTATCAAATTTGCCCTTGATGACTTCGGAACGGGTACCAGTTCCTTCGGATATCTAAAAAACCTACCGGTTGATTATTTGAAGATCGATGGGGGCTTTGTCCAAAACCTGGAAAAAGATCCTGTAGACCGAGCCATGACCGAAACCATTAACCGAATAGGTCATATCATGGGGAAAAAGACCATCGCCGAATTTGCCGAAAACCAGTCCATTATCAACATCCTCGATGATATGGGGGTAGACTTTGCGCAAGGCTACGGAATCTGCCTCCCAACACCACTGTTCACTGATGGTGAGCATGTCCTGCATAATGAAAATAAAGAAGAAGGATAACAGAAGAGAAGCAGGCTCTGAAAATGGCAGTGTGAGGATTGCCATGTTTAAATCAGATACAACACAACGGTTATCTGGTGATATTACTCCTATTCAGCACACCAATGACTTAAGCGCTTAACCTTGCCATTTAGGGATCACCTTTTTCCTTTCGCGCAGGTGACCAAAGGATGCAGAGTGACAACTCTGTATCATCTTAATATCTTTGCGGAGAAGCCAACCATCACACAAAAAAACAGGTTTTGTCACATATACACATGTGACAAAACCTGTTTACGGTCCTGCGTTGGGGCCTGCTCAGCAAGCCCCAGTTGCTCCATTTATTCTTCTATCTTACCAGTCTCCATGCGCTTCTTATGAATTGCCTTTAACTCATAAAAATCCTGCTGCACTTCAAACACGCCATGCCAATGAGCATAGTCAGGTCCGCCCATTGCAGCTCCCTGTCGCATCCGTCGTCCCTCATGATGCCAGAGGTGATAAAAAATCTTTTGAAATTCATCATCCCAAGGATTGGCTTTCAAGAGATTTTTCTCTGCAAGTTCCTTTTTCATGGCCAAAGCTGGATCCCAGTAGCCTTCATTATATAACTCGATATGGTTATCTGCCTGCTCAAAGAAATTATCGCTGTGCAGAGAACTGTGACAGTTGCTGCAAACTGACTTCATTTTCTTTCGGCCTTCGATGCCTTCCCCTGTGAGTGGGCTCAAAGGATCAGGTGAATTTCGAACTTCGGATCTAGTTGCCCAGAGATTCCACTTGAGTCTCTCAGAAACATTGTGGGTCGTCTCAAGTTCCCCGATACCACTCATATGGCAGACAGCACAGGTAGGAGCACGATAGTCGCCGGGTTCCCAAGCATCAGGAGCGCTGGTGTAATTCCAGGTGGTACCTTCTGAGTTGTAGATATGGCCATGTTTACTGTTGTTAAAAATCTCAATATCTGGATGATCCGGACCAAGGTGGCAAGAGGCACAAGCTGCAGGTTTTCTTGCTTCAGCAATACTAAAAGTGTGCCTTGTATGACAGACAACACAGTTACCCACTGAGCCATCAGGATAGGTACTTCCAACACCGGCATTAGGCCATGTTTCCTTAGTCGGTCTGCCGTCTGCACCAAGTTTAACATCAGCCCCATGACATTGCATACAACCAGTCATGTCTGATGCATTTTTAAATTTATCCATTCCCTGCCCTTCATGGGTTGCAATCAGAGCGGTCATACCTTTGAAATTTCTGCCATCCTCAGCATGATATTGAACACTGGCACGGGCATGACCACTTTTACTAAATTGATCAACCTCCGATGCATGGCATCTTCCACACGCCTTTGGTGTAACCACCATAGTCATGTAAACCTCGGTTCCCTTGACACCAGGACAACTCTGGGATGCCATTGGAGAGCCTTTATCAACCTGATGACAATCAATACAAGAAACATTGACATGCCCATGCCGGCTGTTCTTCCAGTCAGCAACAATGCCAGGCTGCTTTTGGGCATGACACTCAATGCACTTTTTTCCCTCGGCTGTTAAGCCACGTTCAACCTTTAGAGTCTTCACGTCACTTTCCATTGCAAAGGCAGATGAAATGGACCCAAGAGTAAAGGCCGCCACCAATAGTAATCGTATCATTCTTCCTCCCACTAGGTTTATTTAACCAGAAAATCTTTAATATTTTTATGGCCTACATGCTCATGACATTTCACACACGACGGCTCTTTCCCTGACAGAAAGTCCTTATGTGCTAAATA
>JAUVLX010000042.1 GCA_030600525.1 Desulfobulbus sp.
CCTATCAATTTTATACGTTGTTGAACTGTGAATGACGGCAAGAATAAGGGTGATCAGGGCAGGACCTGCTGCAAAGGCAGAAGCCAGGAATCGAGGCCCCATCAGCGGATTGTTCCAAAAAGGTCTTGCAGGTAATCCCTGGTACAAAAAGGCGGTAACCATATGGATGGAGAAAGCCCAGAAAATAGAGAGAAAAACAAATGGACGATACTTTCTTTCATCGGCTTTTCGCCCCATATAATGGCTATACAGGATATATGCCGGAACAAGGGCGTTAAGCAACAGGTACCCATTAAGCACCAACACATCCCAGGCGAGAATTGAGGAGGGGAAATTGAAAAGACCTATTCCCGGAATAAGATGCCACGCCTGAAGTGGTCCGCCAAGATCTACCAGGATGAAGGAAAGACACATGACAAGTGCGCCCACAGCAACTCCTTCACCAATAATCACCACACGATGAAAATCAGGATCATGAAAGACATAGGCGGGTAAAATAAGCATGACAGCTGCTGCTGCTACGCCAACTAAAAATGTGAAATTAGAGATATAAAACCCCCAACTGACGATGTCATTCATCCCGGTAACAGAAAGACCGTATCGTGCCTGGAACGAATAGGCATAGAGTCCAAACCCCATGCAGATAAGTAACACTATTCTGAACAACTGAAAGCCAATACCGCCTCCCAGGTTCCAGCGGATAGCATCAACAAAGAAGGTTTTTAGATTTTTCTCATGGAGTGCACGCATAATGACACCTATCAATCAATGAAATACCAAAATTTTGGCTCGGTCCCCAGTTCCTCTTTCATCCTGAACACTTTTTTATGTTTCAGGACATAGCGTATTTCACTGTCAGGATCGAGTAAGTTGCCAAAAACACGGGAACCGGTAGGACAGGCTTCCACACAAGCTGGCAGCCTCCCTTTACGTGTTCTCTGGATACAGAAAGTGCATTTTTCCATTTTACCTTTGGGCCGCAGGCGATTTCCCAAGTAATGCTGCCTGGTAGTAATTTCATCTTTTGGTATTTCGGGTTTCCCCCAGTTAAAACGTCTTCCGTAATAAGGACATGCCGCCTGACAATAACGGCACCCAATGCACCAGTCATAATCAACAACGACAATACCATCGGGCTCCCTCCATGTGGCCTTGGTAGGACAGGCCTTGGTGCAAGGAGCATTTTCGCAGTGAAAGCACTGGGTACCCATATAAAACTTATTATCAACCGGTACTTCATGGAAGTACTGCCCATCGCCTGTGCTTGGATCAAGTTGCCCCGGCTCCATCTCGAAAATCCTGATGTACTGGGTATTGGTTTTACGATCCAGATTGTTCTCTTTTACACAAGCAGTAACGCACTCCATAAAACCTTCACAGCGGGTGATGTTAAAAGCATAACCATAAAGTACTCCATCCAGTGGAGGATCACTGCCCATCTGCAGGTCAAGATTATCACGAAGCTTTGCTAAACGCTCAAGTCTTGCAACGGTTTCATCCTGTTCTTCCTGGGTCATCAGTCGGTAATTTTCTTTAAAGAACTCCTGCCAACGCAGTTTCATTTCTTCTGTACTGGCGGCATTTGCGGAAGGAATGCATCCTGTTGCCAAGGTTGCGCTCCCTGCAGCAGCAGCAAGCGATACCCCTTTAAGAAAAGATCTCCGACTGCTGTCTCCCTGCAAAACCTCCAAACAGGTTTTGTTTTTCGGATTGTTCTTTTTCACACTCATATATTCTCCCTATCAGTCTAAAGGTACCGAATAGGTAGCTGGATATCGTTTTTTAAATCTTGGAGAATGGGGGTTATGGCAAGTTGCACAATTATACACCACACGGTCGCCTGCCCAGTTAGAAGCTCGTTTCCCATGTGCCCCGCCGACCCAGTCACGTTTCTGACGAAAATGACATTGACCACAAAGTTGATAACTATGATCAAAGTCTATTTTACTG
The DNA here is from genome assembly GCA_030600525.1 of Desulfobulbus sp. Taxonomy (GTDB): domain Bacteria; phylum Desulfobacterota; class Desulfobulbia; order Desulfobulbales; family Desulfobulbaceae; genus Desulfogranum. The sequence goes on from JAUVLX010000042.1 coordinate 1,951, forward strand.
CCTTTCTTGTCTTCGAGAAAATCTTGTTCTTCGAGATTATGACAATCTACACAACTGAGAGCCTGTCCTTCTACACCATGTTCTAAAAAAACATCACCATGGGTCAATTCCAACCCCTGATTGACAGTAACAGGCTTTCCTGTATGACAACTGCTGCACTTATACCGTCCAATCATCTTTTTCCTGGCAAGTACTCGAAATGAACCACCTTGATATTTTTCTTTAGCTAAGACAGATTCTTGGATCACTTGCTTGTCCAGAGGCACCGAACGATTATCGAATTTTTTCTCCGATTTTTTCACCTCATCCAGAAATGATTTCTCACTTGCAATTGCCTGGACGGTAAAACCAACAGTACAAAGCAGGAGGAGTGAATAAACATAGAATATTCTTATCATAATTATCCTGAAATGTATGATTGAGCCCCTTGACTACTCTGGCCTGTTAAACACTTTAACTGGGGTCGTTTGTACGACAGTTGCATGACATTGTCGACAATCGCCCCTGGTAGCATGGTCCACTCGTATCTCAACCACTGCCCCTGGGCCCGTATGACAGGCAATACAATTTTCCCGGAGTTGCAGACTATGGGGAACCGGTGGTGGAGAACTGCTCAGAGATGATTGACCAAGAAGAGGGGGCTGTATGGACTTCCAGTCCGTTTGGACAAACAGCTCTTCTGTCTCAACTTGTGCATGACACTGATAACAAAGTGTATTTTCAGGATGAGGCGTAACGGGTGCAAACTTTCCAAATTCTGCGCTATACCCACCTTTTTCATGGCAAGAGAGACACGTGGTTTCATTACCACTAAAGCTCAGGTCGACCTGGTGAGGTATTCTCGGTGGAGAACCAGGATATTGCCTGTGAGCATAAAAATTGGCCAGGTTACGTCCACCGGAATCAGCGGCGAGATTTAATGCTGGTGTTGCCCGCTGGGCATCGAAAATCCTCTTTCCCTGATTGTCAAAGTCTGCGGGCACGGTTGAATCAGCAAGCACTGCCTGTACATATAACGTTGAAAGCCCTACGCAGCCAAGGATGGCAACGTAGGTTACAAATTTGCCTTTCCTATTTGTAGGTTTCATTATGCCTTCTCCAGTCTCACCGCACATTTTTTATAATCAGGTTGCTTAGAAATGGGGCAGAATGCATCTAAGGTCACCTCGTTGATGAGATAACTTTCATCAAAAAAAGGCACAAACACCATGCCTCGGACAGGTGCCCCCCTACCATTTATCTGTGCTGGCATGGTAATCTCACCGCGTCTGGAAATTATTTTTACCATTTCACCGTTTACCACGCCCAGTTCAGTAGCATCCTCAGGATGAATTTCGACGTAGGCAGCAGGTACTGCATTATGGAGCACAGGTACCCTACGGGTCATGGAACCGGTATGCCAATGTTCGATGACACGGCCAGTATTCAGCCAGAAATTATATTCACTGTCCGGGGATTCAGCGGCAGGCTCATAAGGCCTCGCCCATACCCAGGCACGATGATCTTTTTTGCCATAGAAATCAAAATCTTTTCCATTGGTGCACGCAGGATCATATTTCGGATTAAAGCGCCAGCGGGTTTCCTTTCCATTGACGAACGGCCACTGCACGCCTGATCGTTCACGGAGTATTTTATACGGTGCCATTTCATGTTTTGGCCCAGCATGGAACCTTCTATATTCCTCCCATATTTTCTCGATATACTCGTCCTGGCTCCATGGGAACTGTTTTTCAAACCCAAGCCGCCTTGCAACTTCAATTATTTGCCAGGTATCAGACATTGCCTCACCAGGAGGGTCCACAATCTGATCAAAATGCTGGGTACGGCGTTCAGAATTACCAAACATACCCTCTTGCTCAATCCACATGGCAGCAGGCAATATGACATCAGCAATATCTGTTGTCGGGGTTGGGTACACGTCGGAAACAACTACAAAACGATCATCTTTAAGAGCGCCATCTCGGTAGCGTTTAAGGTTTGGCATGGTGACCATGGGATTAGTCACTTGAATCCAGATAAATTTTATATCTCCTCTGTCCAATGCTCTAAACATCTCCACCGTATGATAGGTCGGTTTCGGATCGATGTTCCCCACAGGTACTTCCCAAATTTCGGCTGCCATTTCCCGATCATGTTCATTCATGACTACACCATGGGGAAGTTTATGCGTAAGCGTTCCAACCTCCCTGACAGTACCGCAGGCACTTGGCTGGCCAGTGAGGGAAAACGGGCTGTTTCCTGGAGTGGATATTTTTCCCACCAGCAGATGGATATTATAAACAAGATTATTAATCCAGGTTCCCCGGGTATGCTGGTTCATTCCCATGCACCAGAAGGAGGTCACTTTCAGTGACGGGTCACCATACAATGCTGCAAGATATTTGATATCTTTTGCAGGAACACCTGATAGTTGCTCTACTTTTTCGGGAGTGTAGTCTTCGAGGAATTGCTTGAATTCCTCATAACTGATTCCTTCCGCCTTATCCTTGAAAGCGAAATGATCTTCGGTGCCATAGCCAATATTGGTTTTGCCCTTATGAAAAGAGACATGTTCATTCACAAAATTCCAGTTAACCCAATCATTTTTTATAATCTCATAACAAATTGCATTAGCAACGGCCAGGTCGGTCTGGGGCTTAAAAATTATAGACTTATCTGCAGCCTGACTCGTTCGGGTATAGCGGGTGGCAAAATCAATTATTTTGACATTGGTTCTTCTTTTGCGATTGGCAAGCATCCTTGAGAACAGCACTGGATGCATCTCTGCCATATTATTTCCCCAAGTAATGAAAACATTGGCGTAATCAATATCTTCATAGCAGCCCATAGGCTCATCAATTCCAAATGAAGTCATGAAACCGGTCACCGCACTTGCCATACACAGCCGAGCGTTCGCTTCTACATTATTGGTGCCCAGGCAGCCTTTAAATAATTTTGAAGCAACATATCCATCCGGGATAGTCCACTGGCCAGATCCGTACATAGCTACAGAATCTTTGCCATGTTTTTCTTTGGTCTCTTTGAGTTTTTGGGCAATGAGATCAAGAGCCTCCTGAATTGGTACGTCCACAAACGCGCCATCTCTACGGACCTGCGCTTTGGTTAGCCTGTCTTTGCCATAAAGAGCCTGAATAGAATGATAGCCTTTCATGCAACAGAGCCCCTTGTTCACGCTGCAACTTGGGTCTCCCTTTACAGCCACAGCACGACCATCACTGACTCCCACAAGAATCCCACAGCCTGTACCACAAAAACGGCAAGGAGTTTTCTGCCATGAAATAACGCCGGAATTATTGGCTAGCGTATTCCAATCGCCAAAACTTACACCTGGAAAAATTGCTCCTGCACTTGCTAAAGCACAGGTGATAGCCGTCTGCTTGATAAATTTCCTTCTATCGAGATTCATGGTCTGTAAGTTCTCCCTTGTCATTCTTTTTCATCATAGCCAAAAGTGAGGCTTAGGGACTGCAGAGACGGCATATGTTTCAATGCCTTTTGAAGATTTTCTTCACTGATTTCGTCGGGGGTATCTGTAACTAGAATAACAACGTCTTGATTTTCGGCAGGAATTACCTGGCAGAACTCTAGGGCAGAAAGATCTGCACATAATTTCTCCCTGGCTCCTTTCTGGGGCATGGCAAGATAACTTAAAATGGGCATCATTTCTCCTCTTGAATGAGTTGAACGTACCAGGTGCTCCCACTTTGTAGTATATCACTTTTCGAGGAAAATCTAATTAAAATCTTTTTTACTGTTATGCAAATTTATGCCACTTTAAGTATCACTTGTCTGAAGCGTAAGAATTCAAACCAGTTATCAAAAAAAGATATCCGTTCGAACTTATCGTTGTGGGCTACAGCTGCATCGATAACGGGTTCAAGAAAGGCAAAGTCATTATCAATTTTGAGTATGAATATTGTATGTAGAGGCATCCTTTTAGTAGAAGCAACTTGTGGGGTTGTAGTCCAGCAACTTGTTACAGCAGACGTTGGGCAAGCAACGGCAATGAACAAGAATAGTAATATTGCAAGATCCAAGGCCTAATTTTCTTGAATTGGCCGTACTTAACATGTCTGCACGTCGTAAAAGTTGCCCAAATGATATAGCTATCACCATGTAGGAATTTCTTCTATTCCGTCAAACCGTAGATGTTACGAGGTAAGGTTAACCGATGGTAGAACCCAGCTTGCTAAAGGTGTTTCCTGTTCAGCTTATAGGTGCTCAGAGATCAGAACTTGTCAGAAATGGAGCATCTTGAAACTCTAGATGGTTCCAGATTATCAATTTTACTGATTTGAAAAATGGCTCAAAAGTTATGGAACAGTAACGGTGGATTGCGTTACTTCTTCTACCGGACCTTTAAAAGGTTTTTTTTAGCTGTTTCGAGTAACTAAATATAGTAACTTATTCTAGGTAACCTTTAGATTCATTTTTAATGAGATACTATACTGAGGGTGTTATGAAAGTCGGATATGTGAGAATCAGCACTCAAGACCAACGCGATGATCTTCAAGCTGATGCTCCAAAAAATGCCGGTTGTGAAAAAATGTTTTCTGATCAAATTTCCGGTTCCAAGGTTAACCGCCCAGGATTGGAAGAGGCCTTAGAATACATTCGTCCTGGTGACTCTCTTGTGGTTGGGAGATTAGATAGGTTGGGGAGTAATCTTAGGCACCTTCTCGATGTTGTTGAGGACTTGGAGTCAAGAAGGGTGGGGTTTATCACTCTTCAGGAAGGTTTTGATACAACAACAAATGGCGGGAAATTAGTTTTTCATATTTTCGGGGCCCTGGCTGAGTTTGAAAGAAATCTGATTCGAGAAAGAACCAAAGCGGGACTTGAAGCAGCAAGGGCTAGAGGAAAACTTGGAGGTCGAAAAGCAAAGCTTAGTTTTACTCAAGCAGAAGCTTTGAAGATGATGTATGAAAGTGAAAAATATAGCATAAGTGAAATTTGCTCTTCATTTGATATCACAAAGCCTACCCTGTATCGATATTTAGAAAAAACTGAAGTTGAATCAAAGCTACAGAAAGGCCAGATGAGAAAGTATCTACCATTCGGCTTGTAGGAAATGGAGCAACTTTTCCAGGGGATAGGATTTGAAATGTACAGGAATTAGGTCAAGACTGAGGAGTCTTTTCTTGAACTTTAGAGACACCGTAGACATCTCAAGCTGCCGGAATTTGCATCATCACATAGATGCGAACTGGCAACATTAAGGGGAAATATTAAGGTGAGTCGTCAGTCTAAACTATTCAGGTGGATTCAAAGAGGCAATGTTGAATCATAGTAGCTTGCACAATACACTTATGTCTGAAAATATAGGTGTGTCTTTCAACGTAGTCTTCATAAAGTAATTTCTTACTATCTCAAGAAAGGAACTTTTGCATGTCTCAAAAACTGACTTACCAGGAACTGGAAAAAAGGATTGAGCAGCTGGAAGAAGAGAGGCATTCGTGGCTTGTTTCCGAGGAAGCCCTGCTTCAGGGTGAAGAACGATACCGAATGATTTTTAATCATTCACCGCTGGGAATTGTCCATTTTGATCAGGAGGGCATCATTCTGGACTGTAATCACCATTTTTTGGAGATCATGGGGGCTTCCAGGGAGAACGTCCTTGGCTTCAACATGGTCACCTCGGGTGGAAATAGGGCGATGCGTTCGGCCGTTCAGGCGGCACTGGATGGGGAACTGGGCACCTACGAAGGAGAGTATCGCTCGGTCACGGGCGACAAGAACACGCAACTGCGGGCCATCTACAATGCTCTCTCCTCCGAGGAGGGTAAGTTCCTGGGGGCTGTGGCCCTTTTTGAAGACATCTCGGAAACCAGACAGGCTGAGGAAGCTCTCAAGAAAAGCGAACAGCGCTATCGCACCCTTGTCGAAACCATGAATGAGGGGTTGTTGATCCGAAATGAAAAAGATCGGATTACCTATGTCAATGAAAAACTCTGCCAGATCTTGGGGTATTCCAGCGATGAGATTTTGGACCACCCAGCCAGTGACTTCCTGGATAAAGACAATCAGGGTATCCTCAGGGAACAATGGATCAAGAGGCGTGAAGGCGGTAATGACCCTTACGAAATGGCCTGGACGGCCAAAGACGGTCGAGAGATTCCAACGATCGTCTCCCCAAGGCCCGTTTTCGACGGCGATGGAGCGTTCAGAGGCAGCTTTGGCGTCATTACCGATATTACCAGCCGCAAACAGGCAGAGGAAGCCCTGACCCGACAGGCTGAAGAACTCGAGAGATCCAACGCGGAGTTGCAGCAATTTGCCTACGTGGCATCTCACGACATGCAGGAACCGTTGCGGATGATCGCTAGTTACGTGCAGCTTCTGTCCCGCCGTTACCAAGGCAAGCTCGATCAGGATGCCGATGAGTTCATCGCCTATGCCGTGGATGGCGCTAAACGGATGCAGACCATGATCAACGATTTATTGGCCTACTCTCGTGTTGGCAGAGTCGGCGGAGAGATGCAGTCCACGGATTGTGAAAGGATTCTTGATTGGGCTGTGGAAAATCTGGGCGCCGCCATCGAAGAAAACCAGGCCACCATCACCCACGAGTCGCTCCCCTCCTTGGTTGCCAGTGGCGGCCTCCTGGGGCTCCTTTTCCAGAACCTTATCGGCAACGCCATCAAATTCCGCGGCGAAGATCCGCCCCTCATACATATATCCGCCAAACTGGAGGGGGATGAGTGGCTGTTCACCGTTCGCGACAACGGCATCGGCTTTGATTTACAATACACGGACCGCATCTTTATCATTTTTCAACGCCTCCATGGAATGGGAGAGTATCCCGGCACCGGCATAGGCCTGGCCATTTGCAAGAAAATCGTTGAGTATCACGGTGGCAAAATCTGGGTTGCATCAGAGTTGGGAAAAGGCACCACCTTTTCTTTCACCATTCCAGTGACACAAGGAAATCAATAATGCTCGATATGAAACAAGGTACCCCTGTAGAAATTCTTCTGGTTGAAGACAATCCCGGCGATGTTCGTTTAACCATTGAAGGTCTGAAGGAAGGTAAGGTCAAAAACAACCTCCATGTCGTGGGGGATGGGGTGGAGGCCTTGGCTTTTTTACGCAAAGAGGGAAAATATGGTGATGTGGTATGTCCGGACCTCATCCTGCTTGATTGGAACCTGCCAAAAAAAAACGGGCGTGAAGTCCTTGAGGAAATAAAAGAAGATGAGGTGTTGCGCCACATACCGGTGGTGGTCCTCACCACCTCCAAGGCGGAACAGGACATCCTCAAGGCCTACAGTCTTCATGCAAACTGCTACATCACCAAACCTGTTGATCTGGACCAATTCATCGCTGTGGTAGAGTCCATTGAAGACTTCTGGTTTACGATTGTGAAGTTACCACGAGACGCACAGGAATGAACTCCCAATGCATCAAGGTCCTCTTGATCGAGGACAACCCCGGCGACACCCGGCTGATAAAAGAACTTTTTTCGGAATGCGCTCCCGGCTCCTTTGAGCTGAGGTGTGTTGCTTTGCTCTCCAAAGGCTTTGCAATCCTCGAAAGTGAGGAGATCGACATCATTCTTCTGGACCTATCCCTTCCGGACAGCCAGGGGTTTGAAACCTTCGTTAGGGTTCACGACCTGACACCCGAGATTCCCATCATCATTCTGACAGGATTCGATGACGAGACCCTTGCCATCAAAGCGGTCAAGGAGGGTGCCCAGGACTACCTGGCCAAAGGGCACGTGAGCCGTCATCTTCTGGCAAGGGCCGCGCGGTACGCCATAGAGCGTAAGCGCACCGAGGAGGCCCTTCGAAAGGTCCGGGACGAGCTGGAACTCAGGGTGCAGGAACGTACTGCGGAACTCGAAATCGTCAACGAGGAATTACGCTGTGAAATTGCCGAAAGGCACAGGGCGGAAGAAGCCATTCTGGTCAGTGAAGAAAAATATCGCTGCCTGTTCGAGGAATCCAGAGATAGCATTGCTATTATCACTCGAGCAGGAGAGTTTCTCGATATCAACCAGGCGGGGCTGGATATGTTCGGGTATACCCGCAGTGAGTTAATGAAAAAAAACATCTCTCAACTCTATGTTCGCCAAAGTGACCGAAAAAAGTACAAGGAACAAATCGAGAGAGAAGGGTCCTTACGGGACTATGCATTGAGATTTCTCAAGAAGAACGGCCAGGAGATGGATTGCGTGCTCACTTCGACGCTCAAGTATTCCAAGGATGGAAACATCCTGGGATATCAGGGGATTTTCAGAGACGTCACGGAACAAAAGCAGATGGAAGAAGCTTTGCAAAAAAGTTCTGAAAAAATCAAACTCTTTGCATATTCGGTGTCCCACGACCTCAAAAGCCCGGCCATTAGTGTGTACGGACTGACAAAACTTCTTTACAAACAGTACAACGAATCTCTGGATGGGAAGGGACAAACCTACTGTGAACAGATCCTGAAGTCTTCTGAACAGCTTGTTGCACTGGTTGAAAAAATCAATCTCTATATCTCTACCAAGGAAGTATCTCTCCTTTTGGAGAGGGTCAATTTGGAGCGTGTCCTCCAAATAATCAAAGATGAGTTCTCCACACGATTCAGCATCCGCTCCATACGGTGTATCGTTCCAGATGCGTTGCCTGAGATCAAAGCCGACCGACTTGCACTGTTGAGAATTTTAAGAAATCTTGTGGACAATGCCTTGAAATACGGCGGAGAGGATTTGAGCAAAATTGTCATCGGCTGTGAGGAATCATCTCTCCACCACATCATCTCCGTCAGAGACGATGGCATAGGTATAGGAAGTGAAGACAGCGAGAATATCTTTGACTTGTTTCAGCGCAAAGGTGAAGTGAAGGACATCGAAGGATCAGGCCTGGGACTGGCCATTGTCAAGGAAATCTCGGAACAGCACGGGGGGAGTGCCTGGGTACAACCAGCTCCTGAAAAAGGGAGTATCTTTTACGTCTCCATTTCCAAGAGGTAAGGGTGAGAGGTGAAAAATCGCTTTCAGGCGTCAATTGTGACCTTACCGTGAATATTTCTTTATTAATCCAATCATATTTGAAATCGTTTTTAACGAAATTTCGGGAAATGAGTAAGAAAGGAATCATTGGCAATCTTAACCAATTAAGCAAACATGCGATTTAAGACTGTCCTGAACACGATCACCTCGTAAGTGATAAAATTGGTTTGAACCTTCTTCCTGTGAAGTTACTGTTTTGAGCGGAGGGGTGATTTGCAACATAACAGGAAACACCTTCACAGAGGAAGGCTGGCACTAAGAGTGATATTACCAGTGCTAAGCTCCAAGGCGAGGTTGAACGATATTGCCGTGCTCTCTTCCAGTTTAAGTATGAGGTTGTGGTTAGAAAGCAAGTGCTCATCAATGACCAGCAGTCTTTGAAAACAGGTGAATAACCAATACTCCTAAAACAATAAGGCCCATACCAATAACAGCTGGCATATCTGGTGTTTGCTTGAACACAATAGCCCCAACAATTGAGAGTAAAACGATACCTAATCCTGCCCAAATTGCGTAAGCAATGCCCACTGGCATGTATTTTAACGTTAATGCAAGGAGGTAAAACGCTACTCCATATCCTAATACAACCAATGCGCTTGGTATTATTTTCGTGAACCCATTTGATGCTTGTAGAGCACTTGTGCCAATAACTTCACTAATTATGGCAATTCCTAAATATAAATATCCCATACCTCCTCCGAAGCAATGACGTTAAAGCTAACTTGAGCGATGCTAATAAATTATGGTTGATACTATTTTTATATCGTTCTTTGAGCCAATGATTAATATTTCCATTCCTGTCCCCCTAAGAAAAATAGTCATGTTTTTCATGAAAGCAGCTTGGCTTGACAGCCCATCACTTTGAAAATATACAGAATATATTATTCGGTTAACCTTACCTTCAATATCTGGTGAAACTTTAACTGGTCAACGATTCTGCCTTTAACCGTAATTTCTGACGATTGTGCAGGTAGCCTTTTGATGAAGTAGGTACAGAAGAACGGAGTATGTGATCTGCACAGGAACAATGTCAATTTTCAGTTTTGCTTAAATGGTTAACATTGCCAACAATAGCCTCAACCATTGCGATAACGTGTGTCCCGGCAGACTAACATTAGTGTTAAGTTTCGGAAATCTACCGGCAGGTTGCGATTAGTACAGATAAAATCAAGCTCACTGAGCCTGCCACAGGACTCTATTTTCTAAAAAACGATTGTAGGCCTGCTTCGGGTGTTCAGAAAGAATGTTTACTCTGGAATTTTGCAAAATGATTTTAACTGGCAGTACAAAACTTAAATCGGGTACAGTCGTGTATGATAAATGATTGGAAGTCATAATTTGCAGTTACCTTCTGGTTCTTAGATACTATTTATAGACATAATATGAAAATTACTACTAAATTTCTGTCTTTCTTATTGCCCTCCATTTTTATGGTTATCCTGACAATGAGCGCTGTAAACTATCATTACTCAATCAAGGCTCTTAACAATTTGGCGGAAACCTGGCTATCGGGGCGGCTGATCGAAGCCATGCAAATGGTAGATGAACAGGAAAAAAATCTTAGAGATTATCAACTGGAAACTGTTGAGGGAAGCAGAATAAAGGCTCAGGTGGATGCAGGAAAGTCTTTTGAATCTATGGATATGGGGAATCAAGGCTATATTTTTGTTGTCAACGCAAAGGGGATCATCAAAATTCATCCGGACAAATCAAAAATTGGTTTAACCCTGTCAAACAAAGACTGGTTCAGGAAAGTAAAAAGTGGCGCTGCAAAAGCCGTGTTTGTTTCCAATGACAAACGTCATCTGGCTATTTCAAAATATTTTCAACCCTGGGACTGGTACATTTTTGCCGCCGACCCGATCGAAGATTACTACGGGCCTGCCAAGCGTGTAAAACCCTATCTTCTTATCATCGGCTGTCTGGGTTTTTTTTTTATTACCGTCCTTATCGTGATACTTGTTCACAGGCTGATGCACCCGCTAAAAAAATTGGTAGAAAGCGCAAAACAAATCGGGAACGGTAATTTCGATACAAGCGTCCCGGTCCGTACCAAGGATGAATTTGCTCACCTGGCTAAAGAATTTAATGACATGGCTCGGAACCTTAATAAGCTGACTGTATCGCGTAACGAGCTGGAAAATGAAATTGGTCAAAAGGAACGGGCTGAAAAAGAACGGGAAACCTTGATCAAAAAATTGAAAGAGGCGTTAAACGAAATAAAAACCCTGAAAGGAATTATTCCCATCTGCGCCCATTGCAAGAAAATAAGGGACGATCAAGGGTATTGGAATATACTGGAAGCTTATCTTGAAAAACATTTTGAAGCATCTTTCAGTCACGGGATGTGCCCGGAATGCATTAAAACCCTTTATGGGGATGAAGACTGGTACAAAACGAGATTTTATAAATAGCATTCAGGACAGAGTACAGGCAAAAAATTCGGGCCGGCACCCAATTTGCTTCACTTGTGAATAAATTTTGTTTTTTCGGTAAATTGTGGGTAAAGCGCCATGGAAGCTTTAAGCGTATGTCCATAGTCAACACAGCTTCTGCGGGGAGTGTTCATGATGGCATACATCACAGGATAGGCAGCTGCATCATGTAAAATTTTAATCTGGGCGTGTTGCCATAGTGAAATCTGTTTTTCCGGTTTTAATTCAACCCGCGCGCTCCTGATCAAGGTATCTATCGAAGTGTAATTGGAAAAGTTTGTATCCGGTTTTGCACCGGTGACAAGAATGGCGTCTGAATGAAAAAACCGGGTTAAAAACACATCGGCATTGGGGCGCCATGCCGTATAGATTACAATGGGTTTTGGATTTTTCCGGATGGTTTTGTGCATGTCCGCATGAGTAAGAATATCAATGGTACAGTCAATGCCGACCCTGGCCAGCTGTTTTTTTAAAATTCCATAAAAATTGCGGTAAATCCGTTTTTCAGAGCCCACCAGTTCAAGCTTAAACCCATTAGGGTATCCGGCTGCAGCAAGCAGGGTGCGGGCCTTATCAGGGTTATGTTCATATGTTATCCCATAGGTTTGCACCTCATTGTGTGTCAGGCCGCCAGGAAGGAAATCCGCCGGTACCGGAGAAAACACTGGGCCGGAACAGCTGGTGTCATACACCTTTAGAAATTCCCTGCGGTCTATCGCATGGGCCACAGCCTTTCTGACACGGATGTCATCAAGCGGAGGTATTCCAGTGTTCAGGTAGATGGTGGTCACTTCTCCGGGGCCGTGAGGGTTGATTTCAATGCCCTGATTTTGCAGCAGTTCATCGGCAAAACCCTTTTGGCCGCTCCCGACAATCACGTCATACTGACCGGACAGCAACCCCGCCTTCCTTTTTTTTGTATCAGGCACAAAATACAGGTCCACCCCATCCAGAGCGGGTTTTCCACGAAAGTAAGCCTGATGGGCGTCCAGACTCAGGCTGATACCGGGGTCATGGGTTTTGAACAAAAACGGACCGGTTCCTACCGGGTGCTTTAAAAAAGCTTGATACCCAGTTTTTTCAATGGCCTTCCTGCTGACGATGAACCCACCGTTATAGTTGGTGATTTTTGGGAAAAAAAGAATCGAGGAGATCGGACGGTCCAGGATAAATTCCACCGTATACGGGCCTATTTTTTTTATGGCCATTCCACCATAATCACCAGCATAGGCGGATTGACGGTGGTTGGCTGCTTTTGAAAAGGAAAAAACAACATCGTCTGCGGTCAACTCATAGGAGGGGGTATCCGGACCGGGGTGAAACATGACCCCCCTGCGCAGGGCCACTGTCCAGATCTGTTTTCCGTCTCGCGTGCTTAATTTGGGCATGGCTTTAGCGAGGTCCGGCTCGATGGCAGGCGCATTTCCTGGAATATACCGGAGGAGTCCGTTAAACACCATGTCGGCAACGGTCCGGTCCTGCGAGCCGGCGGAAAAATGTGGGTCCAATTTTCCCATTCCGGTAACATGGACAGCAAATCTGAGGCGGTTATCAGCCTTTGCCCGGCAAGGTGGTGTGGCCTTATTTTCCGGCGATACCCGGTCTGAAATATTTTTGTTTCCGTTATCAGGCCCGGCAATGCCGACCAAAGCATCAACCAGAAAACTGCATATAATTAGAAAAATAAATACACTTCTTTTCATCATTTCAGACCTCTCCTCTTTTATATGGTATTATTTTTTTATCAGCTGTGTAACCCTAAAACAAGCCTATATTTCACATGGGTTGTAAAACATAGAGGCCGGATACGATTTACCTGATTCCTAATATTCCAACTCTATATGCAGGGTATACCGACCTACTGATATGGATAGGGTGAGGGAATGAGAAATCGCTTTTTAAGGCCGTCCGAAAAAAAGGCCCACTCCGTACTGATCTTTCACAGTTAAAGTGAACAGTCAGTTACGTCATTTAGGGTTTTAACAATAAAGAAGATACTTCCTGCTCAGGGATGGTGACTGAACTTTTCCGTGGTAAGAAATGCCCCTTAGCAATCGTAATAGTTTCAATAAAGCTAAAATCTAACATTGTTCCTGATCACGTAATGTCAGCAATTTATCATTGAACTGTAACATTGCCACAACGAAGCTCATAAATTTAGCATTACACTCGAACGAAAGGTGCTTCCTGTATCTATTTTCCAGGAGAATTGTCGTATCATCCAGGAAAAGAAATCCCCACGTCCTCAAGCGGAACTTAAC
>JAUVLX010000090.1 GCA_030600525.1 Desulfobulbus sp.
TAAGGGAGTGTGTCGTAGTAGCCAAGGCGATCAAGCTGGAGAAGGAGCGATTCTCTGATATCTCTGGCAGCTACTCCGGGAGGATCAAGACTCTGTACGATGCGTAGTGCTCCTTCTGCCTCATCTTCACTGCATTCACAGAATGTTAGTATGTCATTGATATTAGCATCGAGGAAGCCATGACCATCAAGATTGCCCAGAATAAAAGTGGTTATTTGAGTATCCAGCTCGTTGAGCTGGAGGTGGGTCAATTGCCACAACAGAAACTGCTCAAGGCCAGGGGCGCTGGAGATAAAATCAAATTGGGAGGGGGCGTCTGCGGGTGGCGTTTCCCGAGCAAAGGAAAAATCAGCGTCAAAGTTGTTGGCATAGTCTTCCCAGTTGGTGTCGGGAACATTTTTTGTGCCGTCACCCTGGACCTGGCTGGTGACGACGGGTTCGCTGGTATCAACTGTTTCTTCGGCAGAAAGCGATTCTGGATTGTTTTCTTTTTGCTCTTGGGGTGGGGCCTCTTCGAGCATGGGGTTCTGTTCAATCTCAGCCTGTAAGGCTTCGGTGAGCTCAAGGCGACCAAGCTGCAGCAGTTTAATGGCTTGGCGCAGCTGAGGCGTCATTACCAATTTTTGTGCTAACTTAAGGCTTTGTCGAAGTTCCAGTGCCATGTGCTCGCCGATGGGACGTTAGAGACGCCCGGTTGAGTGAAAAGGTATATTTAGAAATTTAGAATCAGTCCCTACATATGAAAATTATCACCCAGGTACATTTTACGGGCAATAACACTTTCGATAATATCTGTGGCTACTCCGCTGGTTAAAATTTTGCCGCTGTTCATGATATAGGCAAAATCGCAGACCTGGAGAGTCTCTCGTACATTGTGATCAGAGATGAGTACTCCTAACCCTTTCTTTTTCAAGTCTCGAATAATTTGTTGCAAATCGGCTACAGAGAGAGGATCAACACCGGCAAACGGCTCATCGAGTAGGATGAATCGTGGACGTGTTGCAAGGGCTCTCATGATCTCCACCCTTCGCCGTTCTCCACCTGACAGAGCGTGTCCTTTGTTGTCGGCAAGGTGCTCGATCTTCAGGTCTACCAACAACTCGCCGATTCGGTTGTTGATTTCATTCTTCGGGAGTCCAAGGGGCTCCAGCACTATCCGAACATTTTCTTCGACTGTCAGTTTTTTAAAGACTGATGGTTCCTGGGCCAGATAGGTAATGCCACGTCCCGCACGTTTATGTATCGGCAAGGAGGTAATGTCTTTGCCATCAAGATGGATAGACCCACTGCTGGGCCTGACAAAACCAACGATGGAGTAAAAAGTTGTTGTTTTACCAGCACCATTAGGGCCAAGTAAGCCGACTACCGATGAGTCTTTGACCTGGAGATTGATCTGGTCAACAACTCGTCGATGCCGGTACTCCTTGACAATGTTCCTTGTTTCAAGAAGGGCGGATGCTGTCATTTTTTCTTGTCAGAATCAGGGTGAAGGATTGCCTTGACCCTGCCCGGCTTGCTCTGGTCCTGTTCGACGATGGATCTTTTTTCGTCAAGATAGTAAGTAATTGTTTTTCCGGTAACCATGTTCTGTCCCTGCCAGGCTTTGGCATTGCCGGTAAGAATGACCTTGCGATCTTTTGCAAAGTAGTCCATACGGTTGCCGGTTCCAAGCCAATCCCCTTGGACAACCTCTACATTTTTTTTACAGATCAACCGATGTACCTGACTCGAGCCTTCCTTGCCAGAGGAATTTTTTTGCTGGGTGTAGTAAACTGTCATTTCGTCGGAACGAATGCTGATGTCTCCCTGCTTGGCATCTACATTACCGAGAAAAACAACCGAATTAGCGTCTTCTTGGGAAATCATCCGGTCGGCTTCTATATGGATTGGTGCGTCTGATTCCTCGGCAGTAACAGTCAGACAGCTCATGAAGAGCAGGATGAAAATGGCGGGCAGTGTCAGTTTTTTGCTGAATAGCATTAAGGTGCGTTGCATGCGTGGCCCTCAAAATATGCGCAAAATTAAATTTCTGGTGTCTTGGATTACTTCTTGCAAGCTGCGCATCCTACTTGGTTCCTTTTGAAATGTAAAGAATTTACAAGAGGTTCGTTTTAATCTAGCCACATAAGACAACTATTTACACCCTTTGGAACGGTGAGTACAGTGCACAACACAATATTTGGCTGCAAATATCAGGTAACTCTCTTTGGGGCAAAGGAAAAAAATGCAGGAAGGAATTATTAAAGCAAAAGTGCTGGTGGAATCTCTGCCATATATTCGTGAGTTCTATGGGAAAACGGTCGTCATAAAATATGGGGGCCATGCCATGGTGGATGAAGAGCTGAAACGCAAGTTTGCACTGGATGTGATCCTAATGAAATATATCGGAATTAATCCGGTTATTGTTCATGGCGGGGGACCACAGATTAACCGATTCCTTGAGAAGATGCAGATGAAGCCCAATTATGTTCAGGGGATGCGAGTCACCGACGGGGAAACCATGGATGTGGTGGAGATGGTTTTGGTCGGTAAAGTCAATAAAGAAATCGTCGGCCTCATAAACCATTGCGGGGGGAAGGCGGTTGGCCTTTCCGGTCGTGATGGAGACCTGGTGCAGGCGAGAAAACTCACCCTGCATGCCAAGCCTGAAGGAGTTGATCGACCACCGGAATTGATCGACCTGGGACGGGTTGGTGAGGTGACGAAAGTAAATCCAAAAATTCTTGCAACACTGGAGCGAGAGGATTTTATTCCTGTGATTGCTCCGGTTGGCGTTGGTGATGATGGGCAGGCATTTAATATTAATGCTGATCTTGTAGCCGGAGCCATTGCAGCTGAGTTGAACGCTGTCAAGCTTATACTGCTCACTGACGTTGAAGGCGTGAAGGATGGTAAGGGTGAATTGATCTCCACTGTTCAGCATGACCAGGTCGAAGAGTTGATTGATGCCGGAGTAATTAGCGGCGGTATGATTCCTAAGGTTAATTGTTGCCAGACATCGCTCGAAAAAGGTGTGGGTAAGGCTCACATTATTGATGGTCGGCAAGAACACGCAATATTATTGGAAATTTTCACCCGTGAGGGTATTGGAACGGAGATTGTATCATGAGTAATGCAAGTTGGGCAGAGAGAGGGAATAAAGCATTTATAGGTACCTATAGCCGCTTTCCTGTCATGATGGTGAAAGGTAAGGGGTGTCAGCTTTGGGACGCAGATGGACAGAAATATCTTGATTTTTTGTCCGGAATAGCAGTCTGTTCCCTGGGCCATTGTCATCCTGCTGTTACCGCAGCGATTACTGAACAGGCCCAGACGCTTGTTCATGTTTCAAACCTGTTTCACACCCAGTCGCAGATAGAACTGGCAGAATTATTGACAAACAATACCTTTGCTGACCGGGTATTTATGTCTAATTCCGGTGCAGAAGCCAATGAAGCAGCTATTAAGCTGGCCAGGTTGTATAGCGGTGAAGGGAGATATGAGATCATCACCCTCTCAGGGTCCTTTCATGGGAGGACCCTTGCAACCTTGGCAGCAACCGGTCAACCTAAGTTTCATGAGGGGTTTGAGCCACTTCCTGCAGGCTTTGTCCATGCAGAGTTTGGCGATCCGCAAAAGGTCGAGCAACTGATCACCGATAAGACCTGTGCAATTTTTTGCGAGCCGTTGCAGGGAGAGGGCGGGGTGCGACCACTGGATGGAAGCTACTTGCAAGCCTTGCGTGACTTGTGCGATGAACACAACCTGCTGCTCATTTTTGATGAGATCCAGACCGGCATGGGACGGACCGGTACACTCTTTGGTTACCAGCAGACAGGTGTGGTGCCGGATATCATGACGTCGGCCAAAGCACTGGGCAATGGGCTGCCCATAGGGGCAATGCTCACCACTGGTGAAATTGCAGAAGCCTTTGGGGTTGGGAGCCATGGTTCAACCTTTGGTGGTAATCCTGTGGCAGCTGCAGCTGCCGTGGCCGTGATGAAGGAAATGCTGACGGAAGAGTTTCTGCCAGCTGTTCAGGAGAAGAGTCAGTATTTTATCAAGAGACTGGAAGAGGTGGCGGACAGATTTCCAACGCTGGCAACAGGGGTTCGAGGTCAAGGGTTGCTACTGGGACTCATCTTAAGTGAGAAAGGCAGAGAGCATGGCGCGGGCATTGTGCAGCGAATGTTTGAACGTGGGGTGGTGATTAATTTTGCTGGTAACAAGGTGCTTCGCTTTGTACCGCCACTGGTTGTCACTCACGAGGAAATTGATAAGGTTGTGGAAGAGCTTGTCGTGGTTCTGGCAGAGTTGGACTGAGTTCGCTGAAATTATAGGTACGCACGATGGACTGGCTTTCACTTATAGCCTTGGCTGTGGCCCTAGCCATGGATGCCTTTGCGGTTGCTTTGGCTGCAGGGTCGATCCTGTGCCCTTTAACATTTCGTCCTTGCTTTCGGCTTTCTTTCCATTTCGGCCTGTTTCAGGGGCTGATGCCTGTTATGGGGTGGCTTGCCGGGGTGACTCTCCAAGGGTTCGTTAGCAGGTGGAGCCATTGGATTGCTCTTTTGCTGCTTACTGGCGTCGGCGGTCGAATGATTTACGAGGCCCTGCACGCTGAAGAGGAAGAGCGGCGCAACACAGACCCGAGTAAGGGACTGACCATGGTGGCTCTTTCGGTTGCGACCAGTATAGATGCCCTGGCCGTTGGCATTACCCTGGCAATGATTGATGTGGTTGTCTGGGTGCCGGCTCTTGTCATAGGTACCATCGCCTGTATCTTTACTGTGGTAGGGCTGTTGCTTGGTTCTCGGGTAGGACGGGTTTGGGGAAAGCGGGTAGAGGTAATCGGGGGGGCTGTACTTATCTTTATCGGTCTAAAAATAGTCGTCTCCTCCCTTTGAGGTCGGTATATCTGGAAAATCCCTTTGCAAAACTGCTGTTTTTTTGTATCAGTTAAAGTTTTTACTTGGCGACTGGGTGGAGTTGTAAGATAGCGTGATTTTTACAGACCTCAGTGCCGCAGCAGACCCGGAGCGAAGGGGGCAAAAAATGAGCAAACATGTATTGGCATTGGAGCAGTTTAACCGACAGCAGTTGCAATCTATTATAGACAGGGCTATTGAACTCAAGAAAGAACGTAAACAGGGCGTCCGTCATGAGCAGCTTGCTGGAAGGACAATCTGTCTGCTTTTTGACAAACCTTCAACCCGAACCCGGGTTTCTTTTGAAGCTGCAATGTACGGGCTGGGCGGGAATGTTATTTTTATGTCCAGTAAAGATTCGCAGCTTGGTCGGGGGGAACCTTTAAAAGACACCGCCAGGGTGCTGGCGCGATATGTTGATGGTATTGTTGTCAGGACTTTTGGCCAGGAAATCGTTGAAGAGCTGGCTCGTTACAGCAATGTACCGGTTATTAATGCCCTGACCGACTTGTATCACCCCTGCCAGATACTCAGTGATGTAATGACCGTCATTGAAAAGAAAGGGGCATTGGAAAAATTAAAGGTTGCCTGGATCGGTGACGGCAATAACATGGCCAATTCATGGATTGAGGCTGCCTCTATTTTGGGTTTTGCCCTTACCCTTGCCTGTCCGCAGGGTTTTGATCCCGATGAAAAGGTTCTGGCTCGATCAAAAGAGCGAGCATCGCAACCGATAACATTGTTGCGTGACCCGGCTGAAGTAATTCAAGATGCCGACGTCGTTAATGTGGATGTGTGGGCATCCATGGGCCAGGAAGATGAGCAGGAAGAGCGGTTGGAGCTTTTTCAACCCTATCAGCTGGACCAGGATCTCTTGGAAAAAGCAAAAGACGATGCAGTGGTACTGCATTGCCTTCCAGCCCATCGTGGCGAAGAAATCACTGAAGATGTACTTGAGGGGCCGCAGAGTGTGGCCTTTGATCAAGCAGAAAATAAAATGCATATTCACAAAGCGCTTCTGGATCAGTTTATTGCTTGAGAGAAGACTGTGTGGACTTGTGTGAATTCGATAAGAGTATGAGTTAAGGTTAATATTGAGCTATGAGTGTAGATAAAATAGTGCTTGCCTATTCCGGCGGGCTGGATACATCGGTTATTTTAAAGTGGTTGAGTGAAGAGTATGAGTGCCCGGTTATTGCTTATGCTGCAGATATAGGACAGCAGGAAGATTGGGATGCCGTACGCCGCAAGGGGCTGGCAACGGGTGCAGAAAAAGTGATTATATCTGACCTGCAGGAAGAGTTTGTCCGCGATTTTATTTTCCCAGCATTCAGAGCTAACGCTATTTACGAAGGGTCCTACCTGCTGGGTACCTCCTTGGCACGTCCGCTTATTAGTAAGGAGCAGGTGCGCATAGCTCAAGAAGAGGGTGCAGATGCCGTAAGCCACGGTGCTACTGGTAAGGGCAACGATCAGGTCAGATTTGAACTGAGTTACCTTGCACTCAATCCACGATTGAACATCATTGCCCCATGGCGAACCTGGGATTTGAATTCCCGCAAGAAGCTGGTGGCTTTTGCCAAAGAACGCGATATTCCGGTTCCGGTAACTAAAAAGAATCCCTACAGTTCCGATGAGAACCTGCTCCATATCAGTTTTGAAGGGGGGATTCTCGAAGATCCGTGGAACGAACCTGACGAAGATATGTTTAAGTTATCGGTCTCTCCGGAAAAAGCACCTGATAAGCCCACCTATATTGAAATGGACTTTGAACAGGGGACTCCTGTAGCTATAGACGGTGAACGGTTGGGTCCGGTCGCGCTGATGAAACGCCTTAATACCTTGGGTGGAGAGAACGGAATCGGTCGTCTTGACCTTGTGGAAAATCGTTTTGTGGGGATGAAATCACGAGGAATATACGAAACACCAGGCGGGAGTATTCTGCGTGTCGGACACCGGGATCTGGAATCCATTACCATGGATAGAGAAGTCTTAAGTATCCGGGATTCTCTTGTTCCCCGCTATTCAACCCTTATTTACAATGGTTTCTGGTTCTCACCGGAAATGGAGTTGTTGCAGAAAACAATGGATGATGCTCAGGGAACGGTGAACGGAACTGTGCGTTTGAAATTGTATAAAGGTAACTGTATACCCGTCGGTCGTAAATCAGATAATTCACTGTATTCCGAGTCTTATGCTACCTTTGAAGAAGACGAGGTTTATAACCAGGGGGATGCCACCGGCTTTATCCGCCTTAATTCGTTGCGCCTTCAGATCCTGGCCTTGAACAGGAAGTAAGAGTAAGAGACTATGAGCCAACAGGATTCATCTGTAAAATTATGGGGTGGCCGGTTTTCGGAGGCCACTGCTGCTTCAGTAGAGGCTTTCAGCGCCTCTGTTCAATACGATGCCCGTCTTTATAAGCATGATATAATGGGCTCCAAGGCACACGCAAAAATGCTTGCCAAGCAGGGGCTGATTTCTGATGAGGAGTGTAGCTCCATCATCAATGGCCTCGATGAAATTGAACAGGATATCGCAAACGGTCGATTTCAGTTTAAACAAGAGCTTGAAGATGTGCACATGAACATCGAAAAAGCGTTGACTGATCGCATAGGAGCTGCAGGCGGAAAATTGCACACCGCCAGGAGTCGTAACGATCAGGTTAACCTAGATTTCCGAATGTATCTTCGGGACGAGGTCGCAGAGCTTGACCGACTACTTGAAAACGGGCAACGAGCCTTTGTGCGGCAAGGTAGAAAGTATCTGGGTACGATTATGCCAGGGTATACCCATATGCAGCGGGCGCAACCTGTGTTGCTTTCCCATCACCTGCTGGCCTATTTCGAAATGCTGAAGCGTGATCGGGAGCGGCTCCAGAGTTGTCTTAAACGTATCAATGTGCTGCCCCTCGGTTCGGCAGCGCTTGCTGGAACTGGTTTACCTGTTGATCGTGATTTTGTGGCACAGGAACTCGGGTTTCCTGAGGTGAGCGCTAACTCCATGGACACTTCTGGTGACCGGGATTTTGCCCTGGAATTATTGTTTTGCCTTAATCTGATTCAAGTGCATCTGAGCCGTCTTGCTGAGGAGCTGGTTTACTGGTCATCCAAAGAGTTTGACTTTGTGCGCATCGGAGATCGCTACTGTACCGGTTCTTCCATTATGCCACAAAAAAAGAACCCGGATATTCCTGAACTCATTCGCGGCAAGACTGGTCGGGTGACCGGTGCATTGGTTTCCCTGCTTGTCACTGTAAAGGGGCTTCCGCTCACCTACAACAGAGACCTGCAGGAAGACAAGGAGCCTGTCTTTGACGCATTGGATACTGTCAAAGCGAGTCTTTCTATCACCGCTGAATTGCTCGACAACACTGAGTTCAATGTGGAACGACTGCAAGCGGCAACCTATGGTGGCTTCATGACCGCAACTGATCTTGCCGATTATCTTGTTTGCAAGAATGTACCGTTTCGGCAGGCGCACGGAATTGTCGGTAAGGTGGTTGCCCATTGTCAGGAGCGGGATATCGAGTTGATTGATTTGAACCTTGCCGAATTAAAGGAGTTCTCTGAACATCTGGAGGCTGATGTTTTTGACGTCTTGTCTGTTGAAGGGTCCGTGAACAGTCGGGTGTCAACCGGCGGTACAGCTTTGGTCCGGGTTACCGAGGCCCTGGAACAGGCAGAAATTTATTTGGGATAATACCATGATCAGAAGCAGGAAAATTTCCACAACAGTGATTGGGTTTACAACGGTTTTTCTCAGTGTTTTCGCACTTGGCGGATGTGGCTTTAAGGATAAACCGGTGCCTCCTCAGCAGGTTTTGCCAAGCCCTGTGAGCGATTTACGCCACCAGCTCAGTGAAAAAGGGGTCACCCTCTACTGGAGCTACCCTATTGAGACCGTCACCGGGGAAGACTTGTTTGACATCTCTGAGTTTGTCATGTTTCGTGCTGTGGTCCCGGTGGATAGTTATTGTGAGACCTGCCCTATTCCGTTTGGATCTCCTATATCGCTGCCTGGCGGTGCCCTGCCCGATGAGGGTAAGAAAACAGCAAGTTACAAGGCAACACTTTTACGGCCAGGTAATCTCTATTTTTTCAAGGTCCGTAGTAAATCAGGTTGGTGGGCGGAATCTGCCGATTCCAACACTGTCCGCTTTCTGTGGAATACCCCTGCACTTGCTCCCGAAGGGCTGATTATAACCGCTGGTGATAAAAGCAACGCCCTTAAATGGCAGCCTGTAAAAAAACATCTGGATGGCACTCCCCTTACAGAGGCGGTGAAATACCAGGTATTGCGGAGCCTCGGCGGCGGTCCTTTTCAATCTGTTGGTGATTTGCTCGATGGAACCGTTTATGTGGATACGAACGTAACCAACAACCGGAAATATTTTTATCAGGTCCAGGCCATCAGCATGTATCCGCAAGGGTCTGTCGGTGGTGGCGTGAGTGATAATGTTGCGGCAACACCATTGGATAAAACACCACCTGCTGTCCCAACCGATATCAGGGGGATTAAGACAGGGACCGGCATGAAAGTATTTTGGTCGCCGGTACCGGAAAAGGATCTTAAAGGATACAGGGTGTACAGAAGGGCGCCAGGTGATGATGCACCTCAATTGGTAGGCGAGGTATTGGTGCCGTATAATATGTTTATTGACAGAGAGGCACCAGCAGGTGCGTCCAGAATTTATTATTCTGTATCGAGTATTGATAAACGGACGCCGGCTAATGAAAGTCCTAGTTCGCCTGAGGTGATGATCAAAAATTGATCTTTTTGCCGGTAGTCGAATCATCATGCAGTTATCTGCGAGCTATGTGGGAGCAATGAAAGAGTGAAGAAAAAGCTACCAGTTATTCCATTTGTGAAAATGAGTGGAGCCGGGAATGATTTCATTATTATTGACCATCGTAATTCCTTGCTCTCCATGGATGAGGCGTCGCATTTTGCTCGACTTGTTTGTCGTCGTCGTTTTTCTGTCGGCGCTGATGGCCTTTTTTTGATAGAAGAATCAGAGGTTGCCGATTTTAAATGGCACTTTTTCAATGCCGATGGCTCGCTGGCGGAGATGTGTGGTAATGGTGCCCGGTGTGTGGCCCGATTTGCCTACATGCAGGGTATTGCCTCAGCTAACATGCGGTTTGAAACCTTGGCCGGTATTATAGAGGCTCAAGTCGCAGATGTAAATGTGACCATAAGAATGCCGCAGCCTCATTCGCTCAGGCTTTCCACTCAACTGGCTGTGGGGGATGACGGTGCCATTGAAATTCACTCACTTGATACCGGGGTACCTCATGTGGTTTGCTTTGTCGAAGAAGTTGACAAGGTTGATGTTAAGGCCATGGGAAATGCAATCCGTTATCATGAAGATTTTCAGCCAGCTGGTACCAATGTGAATTTTGTTTCCCTTGCTGGTGACGGGCTGAAAGTGAGAACCTATGAGCGAGGGGTGGAAGATGAGACCCTAGCTTGTGGCACCGGAGCAACAGCTAGTGCCATTGTGGCATCATTGCTAGATAGGACGGCTTCGCCTGTGGAGGTTATTACCGCTGGTAATAACCGATTGCACATCAGCTTCGAGATGCAGGGAGGAGGAGCAATCGAAAATGTTTTGCTCAAGGGGCCTGCCCATGTCATCTATAAAGGGGAGTTATCTCCGGAAGCGCTGGAAGAATAATAAAATATTTTGCGGTTAAAGTTGTTTGAACGAAATTATCGCGGGATTTGTCGGTGAGGAAATACCAGGCCGATGGAATAAAGATTGTGTGGCATACTCAAACAGTGAAGAGTTTGCCTCAAGGAGAAGTAAATGGTTAGGATACAAGGTGCACTAACAGCAATGGTAACCCCTATGCTCAACGGAGAGATCGATGAGCAAGGGATGATTGATTTTATTGAGTTTCAGATTGAAAATGGCATTCATGGTTTGGTTCCCTGCGGCACCACGGGAGAATCCGCGACTTTGAGTTTTGCAGAACATAAACGTGTCATCGATTTGACGGTTAAAGCAGTTAATGGGCGGGTGCCGGTTATAGCCGGAACAGGAGCCAACAATACGCTGGAGGCAATAGAGTTGACAGCCTCGGCAAAGGACAGCGGCGCTGATGCAGTGCTGTCTGTTGTGCCCTATTACAATAAACCCAGCCAGGAAGGCCTCTATCAGCACTTCAAAACAGTGCTTGAGGCAGTCGATATCCCGATGATTCTTTATAACGTTCCAGGGAGAACCGTTACTAA
>JAUVLX010000278.1 GCA_030600525.1 Desulfobulbus sp.
AATGGGTATGTGAATTTGTGGTGTCTATTTCCAGGGGTTGTCGAGTTGGCTTTTTACGAACATGTCATCTTTTAGTAAGTGATGATAATTTTTGCAATAAATGGGAGGTAACGTCTGTGCTGTCTACCATTTTCTGAAAAGAGAGAGGTATGACAAATCTTTTGATTTGGAAGAGGGGATTTCCGATCAGGCTTCTACCTTAGGAGTTGTCCGGTAATAACTTGAACATCTCGCATCGCATCTTCAGGTCATCTTTGGCTGATCTTTAATCACAAAGTCCTCAACGTAGCACAACTACGCCTGCGGCTTTGTTCAATTAGATCACCCAAATCTAACCTAAATATGAGCGCGATATTGTCCAACTTATTTACGGACAGCTCCTTACTGAATAAACTCGTAACTTGTAGTACCCCACGGAGTCTGCGCTTACCTCTGCGAGCGATCAGGCAGGAAAATAGAGCCTTACTATAGTTATCCAGCCTGCTTGTACGCATCTGGAGCACTGCTAAACAGTTACAGATCGAGGGTAAGGCGAGGTTATTTGTTATCCGCTGAATAGTTCATAAACTCTATGGAAAATTAGTTGATAATTAGTAGAGTAGGAAACTGTAGAAGAGTTCGTTGCTCCTCTTATATCAGGGTAGGTACCTGGAAGGGGGCCAGATAAAAAACGTATTATAACCAAAGGGCAACTATGATTGAACAGGAGATGTTTCTTTCTTTGGCACTTTTGGCAGGTACGGTATTTCTGTTGGTAACACAACTCTTCCGGGCAGATTTGGTGGGGCTGCTTGTTGTGGTCGGGCTGATGATAAGCGGTGTGCTGACTGTTCCTGAGGCGCTTTCAGGATTTTCCAGTCCTGTAGTCCTTATTGTGGCCTCTATGTTTATTGTTAGTGAAGCGGTTGTCCATACCGGGATTGCGCTGCGTCTTGGTGAATGGGTAATCCAATATGGCGGCAAAAGCGAACTGCGGTTGATGACTCTGCTCATGATCTTTGCCGGCTTGGTGGGAGCTTTTATGAGTTCCACCGCCACTGTAGCTATCTTTATTCCGGTGACCATTGCTGTGGCCGATAAAGCCAATCTCAATCATAAACGGCTGCTGATGCCCCTTGCTGCGGCTTCCCTTATCAGCGGCATGATGACCCTTGTCGCGACCTCTCCTAATATTGTTGTTAATAATGTGCTCAAAGAACACGGTCTTGAAGTTTTACCGTTTTTTAGTTTTACCCCTTTTGGGGTGTTGGTACTGATTCTTGCCATATGTTTTATGGGAATATGGGGTCGGAACCTGCTTTCTAAAAAGGCAATCATGCCCGTAGGAAAACAGGGGCGCTCCATTGATGATCTTAATGAACATTACCATTTAGAGCAGCAGGTCTATTTGTTAGAGGTGCAAGCCGGCTCGCCGCTTATTGACAGGGCCGTGGCCAGAATCCAGCTCCGTGAAAAATATTTTGTCAACCTGGTTGCCATTGAAAAGACTGTAAGTGGCAGGCCAGAGTTTGTTGCTGCAAGGCCTGAGACCGTATTCCATCGCAATGATATTTTGGTGATTTTGGGAGAGGAAGAGCATCTTGAAAAGTTGATGACGGAACTGCGGGTACTGAGAATGCTCCGGCCATTTGACCCTTTCAGGCGCAAGGAGTTTTTCCAGGTGATAGGAGCTGCAGAGGTGATGCTGACTCCAGATTCCAGTTTAATCGGCAAAACACTGAGAGAAATAGGATTTCAATCCCGGTTCAAGTCCCAGGTACTGGGGATACGAAGAAAGATGGAGGCTATAACAACCGATATTGCCGACCTGCCCCTGCAATTTGGAGATGTGTTGCTTGTGTGCGGTGCCTGGACAGATATTTTACGTTTGCGTGAAAAGCGCGACGAGTATCTGTTGCTGACCCTTCCGGTTGATCACCAGGAGGTTATTCCTGCCAGGAAAAAGGCACCGCTGGTGCTCGCTATTTTAGGGGTAATGATTTCCCTGTTGGTGTTAGATATAGTACCAACGGTGACAGCAGTCATGCTGACCGGCGTGGCCCTTGTTTTAACCCGGTGTATCCGTCTCGAATCCTTATATAAGGTGATTGACTGGCAGACAGTTATCCTCATTGCCGGAATACTGCCCCTTGCCCTTGCATTGCAGAAAACCGGGGTGTCTGCTGTGGCTACCGATCTCTTGCTCAAGGTGTTTGGTAATGTCGGACCCTTGCTGCTGCTGTCCATACTTTTTATTGTCACAGCCTGTACAGGATTGTTTCTATCTAACACCCCCACCGCAGTACTGATAGCTCCAATAGCGGTGGAAATGGGGCTGCAGCTTGGCGTTTCACCGCAGGCCTGCGCCATGACTGTTGCCATTGCCTGTTCCGCTGCCTTTATGTCACCGCTTGGGTCACCTGTTAATATGGTAGTTTGCGAACCCGGAGGGTACAGTATCAAGGATTTTGTACGGGTTGGAACCCCACTTTTTGTACTTACAGCCGTTGTCGCCGTTTTGCTTGCCTGGTTTCTTTATATTTTTTAGTCTGGCAGCTGATGAGTACAATGGAGGAAAATGAGTGTAAACGTACCATGTAGAATATAATTGCGACCTGGCAATTATTACAGCATCACTTAAGAGGGAATATGGATACCGTATTTATTGTTACTGCCTTTGTTTTTGGTTTTCTTGTCAAACAGATCGGTTTACCTCCACTTGTTGGTTTTTTAGCTGGCGGCTTTGTCCTCAATGCCTTGGGATATACCGCCAGTGAGACGCTCTATCAGCTTTCCAATGTCGGTATTATTCTTCTCTTATTCAGTATCGGCTTAAAGGTGCAGGTAAAAAAGCTGCTTCAGCCGCAGGTGTGGGGGACCGCTTCCCTGCACATGGGTATTACCGTAGTGGTACTTGGGGCGGTTCTTTACGCCTTAAGTCTTCTTGGGTATTCCTATTTTAGCCAGCTTTCTTTGAGTTCATCGCTTCTTTTTGCCTTTGCGCTCAGTTTTTCAAGCACTGTTTTTGCTGTTAAAATGCTCGAAGAAAAAGCGGAAATGACGGCTAATCATGGACGGCTGGCGATCGGTATTCTGATTATGCAGGATCTGTTTGCCGTCCTTTTTATTACTATCTCCAGCGGTAAAGTCCCCTCACCGCTTGCCTTGGGGCTGGTTGCGCTGTTTTTTCTTAAAAAGCCGTTGGGCATAATTCTCGATAAAAGCGGCCATGGAGAGCTTTTGGTCCTGCTTGCCTGCATTCTCCCCATTGCGGGAGCATCTGTTTTTGAATACGTGGGCCTGAAACCGGATCTTGGTGCGCTCCTTTTAGGGATGCTATTTGCCGGTCACCCAAAAACCGATGAACTTGCCAAGGCTATGTTTGGCTTTAAAGATTTGTTTCTGGTCGGCTTTTTTCTTACGATCGGGATGGCAGATCTGCCCAACATGCAGATGGTGAAGGTCGCCTGTCTGCTCGTCCTGTTTATTCCCCTCAAAGTTATCCTCTTTTACCTGTTATTAACCAGGTATCGCCTCCGGGCCCGAACCTCCTTGCTTACATCGTTAACTCTTGCCAATTATAGCGAATTCGGGTTGATCGTCGGCGCTTTAGGTGTCAGTCAGGGATGGCTGGGAAGTGAGTGGCTGGTTATTATTGCGGTGGCTGTTTCCATATCCATGATTGTCGCATCTCCGGTTGGCAACATGGCCACAACCATGTATGCCCGCTGGAATGGATTCTTTAAGAAATTTGAAACAACAAAAAGAATGGCCGGAGAGGGGATCATCGATATTGGGAGTGCAACCATAGCCGTTTTGGGAATGGGGAGGATAGGAGTAGGGGCCTACGAGCATCTGGAGCAGCAATACGGAAGGCAGGTTGTCGGCCTGGAATTTGATGAGGAAAGGGTTGCAAAGCATCTTGAAGCAGGCCGTCAGGTGATTTTTGGTGATGCCGGAGACTATGATTTCTGGCAGCGAGGGGTTACAAAACCAGAACAGATGCAGTTGGTGCTGCTTACCATGTCCCATGTGGCCAACTTAAAAGCTGCCAAAAGGCTGCAAGCAGTGCCTGCCGATATTGTTATAGCTGCAACCGCCCGCTATGAAGATGAGGTTGAGCAGCTCAAAGATGCAGGCGTGGACCATGTTTTTAATATATTTGGTGAAGCTGGAGCAGGTTTTGCCGACCATGTCTGCACTGTGCAGGGCGTGGCCTTAGGGGGATAGCCATGAATAAAGGCAATAAAAAAAATAAAGAACAGACCGGGAGCTATCTGACGTTGCTACTCTGTTTAATGGGACTGATGTTGGCTGCTCCGTTTGCAGGAGCCCGCGATGACACGCTTGTCGTCGATCTGGTGACTTCGGTGGTGCTTTTTGCCGGTATTTGGAGTCTCTTTCATAACCGTACAATACTCTGGGCAGGTCTTTTAATTTTTTTCCCCACCATTGCTGCCCGTTGGTGCTACACGTACTGGCCCCAAGAAGGTTTTCTTTATGCGACTACACTGGGAACCGCACTTTTTATGCTCTTTAATGCCTATGCCATTTTTGTATATATCCTGCATCAGAAGAAACCAAGACCGGACACTATTTATGGCGGTGTCTGTATCTATTTTTTTCTTGGTTTTCTGTGGAGTGAACTGTACGTACTTACCGAATTGTACGCTCCCGGTTCCTTTGCCATAAGCAGTGAAGGACTCTCTCTTCTCTCTATGAAGGCAGAGCTCAGTTATTTTAGTTTTGTGACTCTTGCCACCTTGGGCTATGGGGAGATAACCCCGGTTGGAGATATGGCGAGGACGCTGGCTGTTATGGAAGCGGTGGTCGGGCAGATGTTTGTAGCGGTGTTTATTGCCCGCCTTGTCGGGTTTCATCTTGTAGCCCCGCCAAAAAAAGAAGAGACTGACTGTTAAGGCCGGGATGTTGGCACTGGGCTCATACCATTGCACTGTAACTTTTCAATGAATCCGCTTTTGAGATTTAAAGCCACTCATGAAAGATACAAGCCTGCTTAAATGCCCTGACTGCGAATCATCC
>JAUVLX010000118.1 GCA_030600525.1 Desulfobulbus sp.
CACATCACCGGCGCTGACCAGTTGAAATTTTTCCCAAAACAGCTCGTCGCTTTCGTAAAGGCTGTTTGCAGAGAGTCTTTTCAGAAATTTTGTGCGCTGGGAAGGTCCTCCATTATACATAGCATAAACGAGTCGAGCCATGGTTTCATCGTCCAGATTTCTTTTCCGAATCTCTTCACGCGATGCATAACGTTTGAGATAAAGGGCGGCTATTTCACTCCCTGCGGCAGCATTGTAATGAATATCCCATCGAAGACGGTTTAGATCATACAATCCCCTCCACACCCTTTCATTCACCTGCATCAAGCCTACAGAACTTCCGTTATACGATAGAAGGTAGGTCAACTTCCGCTTCTTGACGATAAACTGACGAAAACAGCTTTCCTGCCAGGCCATTGCCAGGATGAGCTTCTGAAACATTGCCTGTTGTATTTCCGGGACATTTCCTTTTATCAGGGTAGCAGCAGTAGATGCCTTGAGAACACGTTCTACCCGCCGTATGTAATCGGTAACATTTGATTTAGGCACTTTCCATTGGAGGATTGTACTCATCGAAGTTTGCTTTTCGTTTGCGGCTGCATAGGCGGTAGAAACCGTCAGCGCATTGAACATTCTTTTGAGTACCCCACTGTTGCCTGGTGGGAGTTCATCATCAACTGGAGACTCCTGTTGTTTTTTCAGCGGCTTTATATGAAATAATTCCTGCAGGTCTGCATTGGGCTGACTTCCGTAATAGAGAAGGCTGGAATTCCCTTGAAGCATTTCCACAAGCCTTACCAGCCCTGCAGTACTTATCTCCACCCCGAATGTCGGCCCAAGTTTATCCAGAGTCATCAAAGCGTCTGCAGAAGAAAAAAAGCCAAGATACCCCAGCAACCCTTTGGTGTCTCCCTGTTGCAAAAAATACTTACGGAAAAGAGGAGCCAGTTCACGCCAAACCTCGAGAAATTGCTTCCGGACTATATCGTGTTGAATCGATTCATCGGATAATTCGGAAACAAAACGGTACCTGGTGTCTAACAAAACGCCAACCAACACCTCTTTTTCTTCCTCACTCAGTGACCTTCCCGCCAATCGTGTGATCAGGTACACCAAGAGATCATCCCATTGCTCCCAAAGGGCAACAGTCTGCTCCAGAGTTTTTTTGTCCGACTCGATAGTTGGCCGTCGCTCATGCGGATCATATACACTAGTTACATCAACAAGAACAGGTAGGTACAGGGCATTTGGTTCAAGTTCTATTGTTCCTGGTCGCATGGAGTTGAGCATGGTTTGCACCTGCTGCTCTTTATCAGGAGAAAAAAGTGGGAAAACAAATTCTTTAATATCATTCACAGGCGGCATCAAATCGATTTTGATGCTGCTGAGGTAGGCTACAATATACGGCTCGGCAAATTTCCAGACCATGCCAGCTACTTTTGTCGGTTTGCGGTTTACGTTAAGCAATTCGGATCGCACCGTTTCAAAAGACAGCTTCCAATCCACTGGATTAATAACGGGCCGTTGATAAAACACTACATACCCTTGCAGTTTCAGCGGAGAAAAACATGAACCACCCAAGGGTACTCCTGTTTGGGAAAAAACACTCAACTCGACCCTTAGTGTACCCTCCTGCTCGCTGACCTGTGGTGTTGCCAGTCGCAATTGAACACACCCGTTTCCTTCATCAACCAAGGTTACCGACTCCCCTTCTTCAGTAAAGGAACTGGCGACCAACAATTTTCTCAGCAGCGAATAATCAACCGTTATGGGCAAGGAAACAGTCTGCATGTTTGCCCATGTTGTTGATTGAAAGACAAGAAAGAGCGTGGAGATTGCTAAAAAAGCCTGTACGTTTTTTATCATGGTCATGTAAATGAGGTGGTCAAGTAAAAGTGGACACTTCTCTTAGGCTGCGGTTGTACAACAACTCTAAATAATCGACAGGCTCCTAGACAAAAAATACCAGATACACAAACTTTTCGCCTGGAAGGGTACGGAATATTGTCTTCCCTGTTTCGTTCTCAACGTACTTGATGGTGACCTGATCATTGTTATTTGAAACAATATTTCGCTCACTTTACAATGTATAATCTGTTGCCATTCATCATTCGAATATTCTCCCTAAAGTCGCTGGATGCCACTCGGTTACCGGCATACAACCCCTGCCAAACATGCTCGACAAGCCTTTGTTTTTCCTTGATTTAAGTACTTCAACACAAGTATACTTCTTTTGTGACTTTTTGCATTTCCCCTTGACAAACTTTGCCAGCCATAATTAATTAGGAAGGTTTCCTATTTACCTTTTATACAGGCACAACACGTTCAAATCTGAGGGAGACCTGAGACCCCAAAGATCCCAACAAAAGGCACAGTGTGTAATAACACGCTTATCTGTGCAACGTTTAATCACCAACAAGGAGGCACCATGTCGAAAACAATCGAAAATTTGAAAGCAGCATTTGCCGGAGAATCTCAAGCAAGAAACATGTACACCTTTTTTGCCAAGGTTGCCCGCAAAGAAGGATATCATTACATAGCAGAACTTTTTGATGAAACCGCTGCCAATGAACAGCGCCATGCCAACGATCACTTCAAAATGCTCAATGGCATTGGGGATACCATCGCCAACCTGGAAGAAGCGATGAATGGTGAGAACTACGAAGCCACCGACATGTACCCGACTTTTGCCAAAGAGGCCGAAGAAGAGGGCAACATGGAAGCAGCGATCCTTTTCAAACAGATTGCCAAGATTGAAGCACACCATCGCGACCGATACAAGCGCTGCCTGGAGATGGTAAAAGACGGTACAGTCTTTAAGCGCGACCAGCCGATCAAATGGAAATGCTCAGTATGTGGATATACTCACGAGGGAACCGAGCCACCACCAAAGTGTCCGGCCTGTAAACACCCCAAAGAATACTATCAACCCGCAAATATGGATATTTAATAAAAAAGATGGCGTCGTAAAAACCACGGTCTACGGCGTCGTGATTTTTTTTATGACATCTATGCTGCTTGCTTAACAGGCAGCATAGAGATTCAATAATCAGGAGGGAAAGCATGGCTGTTTATCTTTGTACTGTATGCGACACTGAATATGATGAGGAACAGCAAAACATAGCGTGGAATGACCTGCCCCCTGAATGGGTCTGCCCGGTCTGTGAATCTGGTAAAGCCTTTTGGCGAAGGATCGGAGCCGAACCAGACACTTTTGAGGATACTCAGCAGACCACCACAGAAGGCCCACTTTCCTTTGAGCCTGTAAAAACAGAAGATTCCCATGAAACATTTTTAGCCGATATAGACGCCATGGCTGAAACAGGCCAATCTATTATCGAGCCCATGCAGACCAAGGCTACCTTGATTAGATGGGATGATATCCTTATCCAAGGCGCTCAGCTCTCCCGCACCCCGCTCAACCATGAAGATCCTGTAGAAACAACAACCACTATCGGTCCCAAGGCTGCAAAACCGATGGTTATTGCCACCCCCATCATTATCAGCCACATGTCGTTTGGTGCCCTCTCAAAAGAAGCAAAAATTGCCCTTGCACGTGGCAGCTGTGCTATGCAGACCGCCATAGGCTCTGGTGAAGGGGGAATCCTGCCCGAATCCTTTGCGAATGCGCACAAGTACATGTTTGAATACGTGCCTAATCGATACAGTGTAACCGAAGAAAATCTGCGATCGGTTGACGCGATTGAGATAAAGTTCGGTCAGTCTGCCAAACCAGGGATGGGTGGCCATCTTCCCGCAAATAAAGTTACCAGAGAGATTGCAGGCATCAGGGGCTTTGCAGAAGGAGTTGATATCATCAGCCCTGCCCATTTTGAAGATATTATTACCCGAGAACAATTGAAGGAGAAAGTCGCCTGGCTGCGGCAGACTTCAGAAGGCAGTCCGATCGGGATTAAAATAGCAGCCGGTCATATTGAAGAGGATCTCGACTTTGCCTTGCATGCACAGCCTGATTTCATCACCATGGATGGTAGATCAGGTGGTACAGGTGCATCACCCAAATATGTGAAAAGTTCTGTTGGCGTGCCAACCCCTTTTGCCATCTACCGTGCCAGAAAACATCTTAACGCCAGAAAGGCCTATCATGTCTCCCTGATCTGCACCGGCGGGTTGCGTATTTCTTCTGACTTTGCCAAAGCCCTTGCCTTGGGAGCTGATGCAGTAGCCATCAGTACCAGTGCCCTGATAGCCATCGGCTGCAGGCAGTACCGGATTTGCAATACCGGCCAGTGCCCGGTCGGGATTGCTACCCATGATCCAGAACTACGGGCTCGGTTGGACATTGACCACGCAGCCCGCAGGCTCCATAATTTTTTAAAGGTCTCCACTGCCGAACTGGAAGATTTTACTAGGTTAACCGGCAATACCAGGGTGGCTGATCTCTGCATCAAGGACCTGCGGACAACCAACTCAGAAATTTCAGCACACACACAGGTACGACACGTTTAATACTACTGGGCATCTTGAAAAATGAAATTTTTGGATCGAGACTAGGCAAGCAACACTTCCAAGGCATGTAGCATTTTTAACGTCGTCAGCTGACTTCATCCAGTAACTCACCATCAGCTGCCAGTAGTTGAATAGCGCCACCCTTTGTTCCCAGGCAATGGGTGGAACAGCTCAGACAGGGGTCAAAGGCACGGATCACAGCCTGCAGCCTGTTGATTGCCGGATCGGTCAGTTTGTTGCCATGAACAAAATGCTGTGCCACCTGAAGCAACCCCCGGTTCATGGCCAGATTGTTATTACCGGTGGCAACTATCAGGTTCAACCAAGTCATCAGCCCGTTATCGTCCACCTTGTAATGATGAAACAACGTTCCCCGTGGTGCTTCCACTACCCCGATTCCTTCCTGAAAATTGGGTTCGGCAATTGCCCGTATATTTTGATCCAGGATATCCTCATCCTTGAGCAGCAGGTCCAGCATCTCCAGCCCGTACAGGATCTCAATCAATCTGGCATGATGGTTAAAAAAAGAACTGAGCACCGGGCCTTTTGGGGCAAGGTTTCTAAATTCTGCCCACTCTTTATTCGCCAGAGGGGTGGTGATACCGTTGCAGACATTGAGTCTGGCTGCCGGACCGACCCGGTACATGCCTTCTGGGTAGCCCAATGGTTTATAATAAGGGGATTTAAGATATGAATACGACTCAACTGCCTCGGCGATATACTCCTGATACGCAGCAGGGTCAACCTGGTCAGCAATAGTATTGCCCGCTGCATCAACAAAGCGCAGCCTGCCATCCACATACTCCAGCATGCCGTCCTGATCGACAAGTCCGAGAAACAAGGAAGGAAAGTTGGCAAAGGTTTGGATCTCCTCACCAAACTTGCCAATGGACTGTTTAAAAAAAGTCAATGCGCGCTGTACAATTTCTACGCCTTCAGGAAGGATGGCCTGGATATCGTCTTTAAATGCCGCATTAAAGGGTTTGTTCACTCCACCTGGTACTACCCAAGACGGATGAATCCGCTTGCCTGCCAGCCACTCGACAACCTGTTGACCTATCTGACGCAGCCGAATCCCGTCGTTCGCAAAAACAGGGTCTGCTTTTAATACCCCAAATATATTGCGCTGCTCTGGCTCAGCATCCATGCCAAGCAGCAGGTCTGGCGAAGAAAGATAAAAAAAACTCAGTGCATGGGATTGGATAAATGCTCCGAAGTTGATCATTTTTCTCAACTTCAATGCAGCATCAGGGACTCTGACCCCCATAATCTGGTCACATGCCTTGGAGGAGGCCATGGAATGACTGATGGGACAAATACCGCAGATCCTTTCCACCAGCGATACCATTTCGGTGAATGGTCTGCCCTCACAGAATTTTTCAAATCCCCTGAGCTGGGTCACATGCAATTTAGCATCTGCAACCTCTCCTTGCTCATTCAGAGTAACGGTAATTTTACCATGCCCTTCAATGCGACTGATCGGTTCGATAACAATCTGCTGCCCCATATCCATCTCCTTTTCTTGTGATCAAGCCCCGAACCTACTCTTACCAACCATATCGGGAATGCGTCCCTCTAGCAATTCGCTAATCAGGTAATATATGGCGTCGCTGGGTGGTGGGCATCCCGGTAAAAAAGCATCAACATTCACATACGAATGAACTGGACACGCATGGGTTTTCAGGCGTGGCACACCCACGGTTGGCATTACCTTTTCACCAGCCGTCTCCTCGTTGTAAACACGATCCAGCACCTCCTGCACCCCAAAGCTGTTTCGCATTGCCGAGACATTGCCAGTTACAGCACAATCACCAAGGGCAATCAGCAACTTACTGCGCTCACGCAACAGCCGCACCTTGCGGACGTCATCTTCGCTGCTCACCGCCCCTTCGACAAAAGTAACATCAATACCATCCGGAATCTTAAGCGCATCAACCAGAGGGCTGTAAACAATCTCTATCTTATCAGCAAGAT
This sequence comes from Desulfobulbus sp., assembly GCA_030600525.1. Lineage (GTDB taxonomy): Bacteria > Desulfobacterota > Desulfobulbia > Desulfobulbales > Desulfobulbaceae > Desulfogranum. The sequence continues at coordinate 6,424 of JAUVLX010000118.1, forward strand.
CAGCCAGCCGTTGATCAATATCCAGAAACGACATATGACAGCCTGAGCAGCCGTCAAGCCAGGTTGTTGCAATCCGCACCTTGTTCATTGCTGCCTCTTCCCTTTTCAAGGTTTATAATACTAGATGACGCCTTGTCTTCCTGATGTCCCAGCTTCTCTTTTACGTATTGGTCACTAGTAGTGTTTCTTGTCCCGCATCTCCTGCAGGTAAGGTAGGAACTCCTGGTTCTTAACCATCTCTGCAACAGATTTCCCTTTTTCAGAAAGTGCCCCAGTTGGGCAGACCTGCACGCATTTACCGCAACTGGTACAGGTTGGCGAACTTCCCCACGGCTGATTAAGATCCGCAATAATTTGTGATGATATCCCCCGTCCCATTACATCCCAGGTATGGGCTCCTTCTATTTCCGCACACACCCTGACACAGCGCAAACACAGTACACATCGATTAGGATCAAGGACAAAGCGATGATGGGAAGCATCTACAGCAAGATGTGGATAACGATACGCATAATGAATATGGGTAAGCCCGAGGTCGGTTGCAAGTTGCTGCAGTTCACAGTGCCCATTGGAAACGCAGACAGCACAGACATGATTGCGCTCAGAAAAAATAAGTTCCAATATCTTTTTCCGAGACTCCACCACCCGCTGCGAATGAGTCAGGATCTCCGCCCCCTCCTGGGGACAGGTGATGCAGGCTGGGACAAGTTTTCCGCTCTGCTTCAATTCAACAACACAGATGCGACAACCGCCATACGGGGATAGCCCGTCCAGATGGCAGAGGGTCGGAATCTTTATATTGTACCGACTTGCTACCGACAGAATGGTTTCGCCGTCCCTTGCACTCACATCTCTATCGTTTATCTTAAATGTCAAAATCCGCGACAGAGCATCATTTACCGTTGCCTGACGTGGGGGAAGATTTGCAGAAGGGTTCATAAATCCTCCGTGATCGCTGCCTTTGCACAGGAATTGGCCACACATTTTTTATCCTTAATATGGCCCAGATACTCGTCCCTGAAATAGCGCAGGGTACTGATTACCGGATTAGCTGCTGTCTGACCGAGTCCACACAACGACGTCTCTTTGACCAGGCTGCATAACTCCTCGATCATCGCCAGATCCGATATCCCCCCCCTGCCACTGATAATTTTTACTAGTAACTCATGTATCTGGGCGGTACCAACCCGGCAAGGAACACATTTTCCACACGACTCGCTCATGCAGAATTCCATAAAAAACCTAGCCACGTCCACCATACAGGAATGCTGATCCATAACGATCATCCCACCAGAGCCCATGATAGAACCGACTTTGGCAAGAGAGCCATAGTCCACCCCCATATCCAAAAATTGCTCAGGAATACAGCCGCCGGAAGGTCCTCCAGTCTGCACCGCCTTAAAAGTACCGTCCTGAACAATCCCACCACCGATATCAAAAACAATCTCACGCAGGGATGTTCCCATGGCCACCTCTATTAACCCGGTCTGCTTCACCCTGCCGGCAAGGGCAAAGACTTTAGTTCCCTTACTTTCCGTAGTTCCAATTTGAGAAAACCAGTCACCGCCGTTGCGGATAATCGGTGCTATATTGGCAAAAGTTTCCACATTATTGATCAAGGTTGGACAGCCTCTTAATCCTGATGCGGCAGGATATGGAGGACGGGGACGAGGTTTTCCAGGGTGCCCTTCAATGGAGGCGATAAGTGCGGTTTCCTCACCACAGACAAAGGCACCTGCACCAAGCCGTACCTGCACATCAAAGGAAAACCCACTGTTAAAAATATTCTCACCCAAAACGCCGATACGCTTTGCCTGGACGATTGCTTTTTTCAACCTTTTAACAGCAAGCGGGTATTCTGCTCTCACGTAAATGTAGCCATAGTTCGCGCCAACAGCATAGGCGCCGATAGCCATCCCTTCCAGCACCCGATTGGGATCACTTTCGAGCACGCTCCGATCCATAAAAGCACCAGGGTCGCCCTCGTCGGCATTACAGACAACAAACTTTGTTTCATTAACGGCGTTAGCAACTGTGGACCACTTCAAGCCGGTAGGATAACCGGCACCGCCCCTGCCACGTAAACCGGATTTGCTAACCTCTTCGATAACTTCTCCGGGAGTCATCTTCCGCAATGCCACATACAATGGCTCGTACCCCTTGGCACCAATATACTCTTCGATTCGTTCCGGATCTATTGTGCCACAATTTTCGAGGACGACCTTACGTTGTTTTGTGAAAAAAGGCTGATTGGCAGGGCACCGCAGCTGTTCCACCGGTTCTGCATCCAAAGAGTCCAGCAAAGCATCGACATCTGCTACACTACATCCCTGGTAAAGGATATTTCCCGGATGAATTGCAACAAGCGGCCCTTTTGAGCAGGGCCCCATACAGCCCACACCTTTCACCAAAACCCGTTCTTCCAGTCCCCGTTGCTTTACTCCGTCTTTCAATGCGGCTTTTAACTCACCACTCCCGCAGGAGAGGCACCCGGCTGCAACACAGATGTTAATCCGGTGCTTGTAGCTGCCTAGCCTTTCATTTTCTGTTGCGGCAATATGATTCAGGTCATCAAGTGTCAGCGTCATCGATTCCCCACCTTTTGAATTGTTGTACAACTTCAGAGGGCTGTAATTTTCCGTTCACCTGCCCATCAAATACACCAGCCGGCGCCAGCCCGCAGGAACCAAGACAGCGTGCAGTCAATAGCGACACCTTACCGTCTTTGGTGGTTTCACCGGGTGCAATACCGGCATAATCATGGATGGCGTCAAGAAGAGAGGATGATCCGCCAATATAGCAGGCGGTGCCTGTGCAAATGACACAGGCGTGCTCACCGGGTGGTTTTAAAGTAAAGGAGTGATAAAAGGTGGCTACCGCATAGACCTGGCTGAGCGGCACGTGCAGCCCATGGGCCACATACTCCATGGCATCACGATCGATATAGCCGAAGGTATTCTGTACAACATGCAGGGTTTCAATGAGTGCTTCCGGATGATTACCATTGAGGCGCATGGTACGATCAACAGTACGCCACTGCGAATCCAGGGTAGCAGCAGCCCTTTTTTCTGCCAGTGGCTTTTCCCCAACATCATGCATCATGGCGTCCTCCTCGACAAGCCTGCTCCTTATCCTTGACCAGATAGCA
>JAUVLX010000279.1 GCA_030600525.1 Desulfobulbus sp.
TACAGCAGGTATCACCTATGAGCACCGGCTTATCGATGACATGGTTGCGGCCGCCCTCAAATGGGAAGGAGGGTTTATCTGGGCCTGTAAGAATTACGATGGTGACGTCCAGTCAGATACTGTTGCCCAGGGATTTGGCTCTCTTGGCCTCATGACCTCGGTCTTGATGACAGAAGATGGCAAAACCGTTGAAGCAGAAGCAGCCCATGGCACCGTCACCCGCCACTATCGGGAACACCAGAAAGGCAACAAAACTTCAACCAACCCTATTGCGTCCATCTTTGCATGGACCCGCGGCCTGGCCTACCGTGGTAAATATGATGAAACCCCAGAGGTAATCAGCTTTGCCGAAACCCTTGAACGGGTATGTATCGACACGGTTGAATCCGGCTCCATGACCAAAGACCTTGCATTACTGGTTGGTAGCGATCAGCCGTTTCTCACCACCGAGGAATTCCTGGCCAAACTCGACCAAAACCTGCAGGCCGCACTGCAAAAATAATATATCTAAGACATTCTGTTTCAACACATCCATAAAAACAAGAACCCAACACATCGTCGTCTCATCTTTTTGATTCGACGATGTGTTCCTGTTGCCCCCAAGCCACTCTCACCGCCCTAACCTGATCCATGGGTTGGCTTATACCTTCAATGCTCCCATTACAATAACAAGCAAAGCACTCCAAAATTGGTGCTTATGAACCATTATTGGCGGTTCATATGAACCACTTTTGCATTCAGTGTACCATCACCAGGAACGAACCATTCCAACGTACTGAGATTATACCATTTCCCCTCAAGCAGGTTTCTAAATCAAGTGGCATAGTTACTGCTTATCTCCTTTACAACCTACGAAAAGCACTGCTTCAAACCTCAAAGAGGTAATAACTCTAAAAAAGCTATACAGCCGAAAAAATGCATCACATATATATGTTGCTCTCCAATTGCCATTACTCAAGATTCCGTTATCTGCCTATCTCAACTGCCATTGCAATATTCTTTGCAATAATCAATACGCACTTCAAAATGAGGGAGGGAAACCATGCCGAGAAAACGTATTGTAAACAAGCAGCAAGACCCTAACCAATTGATTATCACCAAAAAACGTGCCCAGTACTTAGCAGAGCTGGCCAAGGTTGACCAAAAAGAAATTGCAGGGAAAAAAATAGGTGAAGTAAACGAGCTTCTCAAGTGGAGAATAGACCCAGAACTCCTCCTCTTTAGAAGAGTCTGTGGCAGGGTGGTAAAGCAGGATGCCAATGGTGATTATTGTCCTGTCCCCGGAGCGACAGTCCATGTGGAAGATACAGATTGTTCATTTCTCGGTTTTTTCCCTACAAAACCACCCTTTTTCTGGCTCTATCCTTTTAAGTGTAGACGAGAAAAAATTGCCACGGTAACAACAGATGCATGCGGCTATTTTTGTGTCTATTTACCCTATTGGGATATTGACCGGTTACTCAAACTCCGTCGGACCCGTCTCTGCCTCATAGATCTCTACCGCCCCAGGCTAAAAGATATTATAGAACTCCTGCCCGACCCACCTGTTATTAAAAAACCAAGACCTGAGCCGGACCCGTTCCCTATAAAACGTTGCTGCGTAGAAACTGTTGAGCAAGTACGTATCAACTTCGGCGAAGATATAGCAGAGCGTTTAAGTATACTGACCGAAATGCCAGAGTTAGGCGCCAATACAGCCGACCTGACCAAGCTGTTTGATACACCTTTACCGCCATCACCACCTCCCATGCATTCATTTATGCAGCAACATGACGAATCAGATTTCAGTGCTGTTGCAGAGATGACCGGCATGGACGAAAAACTAGTCAACAAAATTAATTTTTCCCGTGCTAAAGGCCCATTTGTTCGCTGCAAAGATGTATGGGTTGCAGAATGGACCCCCATTCTGGATGTTCCAGACATTACTTTTAAAGTTACCCAGGATGTAGATGCAGATGGAAACGAAGAAACTATTTACAGCGAAGGTTTTTTTGATGTCCGCTGGGATGCCCCCTCACCTCTCAATGTAACCCTTGTTGCCAATGCCAGTGCGCTGTGTGTGCCTATCTGTGAGCCCATCCCAGATATTCCATGTACCAATATTTCCGTTATCAACACCGTAGGGTACATGCCCCTCTTAAACAGTCATCATAATGATACGACCGGTTATGGAAAAAGGGTAAACCGGCCAGTCGCAGCACTTGGAAACTATCCACCGCCCCCATCAACCGGTGCAGGTGCCAATAACAGTGTTGCTCCTTATGCGTACTCACTGAATCTTCATGGCTGTCACCGTATAAAAAAGGCTACCCATTACCGTTTGACATATATTCTTAATGGTGTTGGCAGTCCGATTCCGTTTACCGGCCTTACGTGGTGGACACCAAAATCAGCGGTTGCTCCTGGACCGCCGATCCATGTTGTTCCTGACCCTGACGGCTGGTACCCGATTCTTGATGCAGATCTTGTAGAACACCCAAGCTGGCTTCTCCACTGGAACACAAGAAGATTTCCAAACGGTAGGTATGAAGTTCGCCTGGAGACAAGACGTATAAGCGCTGGAGGTATCTCCGAAATCAGAACCAGTGAGCCGAGAATGTTCACTGTAGATAACAGTAAACCAGAGCCTGGTTTTCTTGAAATCAGGTGGCGCTATGAAGATGTCAGCGGCCCTTGGACTAACGCCAACTCAACAATACTGCCAGCTGTTTGCCCGGTTATAGAACGTAATCTTACCAGAGGGCCTGTCCGGGTACGGATCAGTTGGCGGGCAACTGCAACCCACCTCCGGGATGCGCACATTACATTTTCTGGTTGCGGTGCAGGTAACCCGCTTCTGGTACAACCGACACCAGCGGCGCCAGATATCGAGGAGTACAGGCACTGGCATATCAACCAGTTCGACAACACCGTACTGCAAGTCAATGAGTATCAGGTTCCACCGACACTGGCTCCAGGCTGTTACAGTCTCAGGATATTTGCAGCCAGCAGAGCCTTTAATCCAAGCGGATTCGACCACGGCCCGTCAGCAAACTGGTTTATCAACCAAACCCTGCTGTGGAGAAGGAGCCACAGGGCTATCTCCATCGTTAATCTGTAACAAAAAACGGTGCCTTGAAAAAAGTGTTTTTCAAGGCACCGTTTATCAGCAATACACAATGACCGAGTTGGTCATGAAGAAGATTTTTCTTTTGTTTTCGTGCTTGAGCTAGATTTTTTTTGAGTGGAGGATTTACTTTTATCGGTACTCTTATTGTCGTCAGTTGTCTTTTGGGTACTCGAGCTTTTCTTCGTGGTATCAGTAGCTGCAGAAGTTTTTTTACCTTTGCCTGACTTGGTCCGGCAATAGGCATCTACGCTTTTTCCGGCTTTGGTTTTATAGCTTTTAACCCAGCTGCAATCACTGTTCGATTCGCATTTTGACTTGGACAATCCCTTGCAGGTTGCCGCAGACAACGATGAGCAAAAAACCAGAGAAATACTCATGGTCAGGATCATCACGATAATTGGAGAACACGCTTTCTTCATTTCCCTCCCCCTTTGGTAGTAAATAGAATTTTGGTGAAATAAGAATTTCAGCAAACCATTGGATACGACAATATAAGTATACAGGACATTTTTCCTGGTTACAACGCTCCACACCAACAACAACCTTCGCCCTCCTTCAGTTACAAGGCACACAGGATCGCCCCACTTCCCCAAAAAGACTGGAGGACAAAGAAAAAAGGCGAAGTCAACCATTGCTGACTCCGCCTTTTTTTAGATGTATAAAATCTTACGCTTTTACAATTTCCAGGACAATCCTATGGTCACAAGATGAGCAGCGGCATCGTCAAAGGTACCGTTAATGGTATCCTGGGTAACGGTGCGGCTCTCTTTTTTATCATAGAGATAGGCGATCCCCAATTCAATATCTTCGGTCGCTTTATAACGCAGCCCTATGGAATAAAGTTGTGCATCTGAGTCGGGCAACTCAAAGCCCAAAGTCTCGTCTGGGGCGGGATTTTCGTCCAGTGCAAAACCTGCCATTAGCACAAAATCATTTTTAAAATCGTACTCTACGCCGATACGGAAAGTGTCGGTATCTGACCAGTTTCTTGCCACGGGCTGGTCAAACACTGCTGTGAGCACTGGATTACCCAGAGAAACCGACTAATCGAACTCAAGTGTTTCATACTCTGACCAGTAGGTTCTATCATACTCCAGCTCAACGGTCAGCTGATCAAAAAACGTATAGGAAGCTGCAATGGCAAAAACGGCGGGAACAGAAATAGCGACATCAACATCACCATTGTACGTGCCGGGACCAAAAGAGGTGGCCAGTCTTGCCGTACCAGTTACATCAAGATCAATCTTGGAGCGATAGGTAACCGAAAGATTCAGATCCTCAATCGGGCGTGCTGTCAGAGCAAGGTTATAACCAGCTTCCCAGGCATCACCGTCCATATCGCGGCTTATGCTAGTGCCTGTGGAGGTCATGCCCGCACTCTTTACCTTGCCATCGCCGTAGATTCCCCGAATGCCGACACCAACGGAAAACTGATCACAAAATCGGTAGGACAAGGTGGGATTTGCCTCAAAAACCTTGAAGGTAAATTCTTCAGCAAAGGTTCTGGGAAACGGATCGTGCCACTGCTTGGACAAACCTGCTGGTGCGGTGAAAGAGAAACCTACTCTAAAATCGCCATAGTAGGGAGACACAGCAAAAAAGGTCGGTAGAAAAAAATTTTCTTTTTCCGATTCGCCGTTGTACGATGGTGTTCTATTGTCAGTGTATGAAATTGAGGCAAGATGTATCCAGGTAGCATCTACCTCCAGATATCCCCGGTCATCGAGCCATGACATATTTGCCGGATTAAAATACGTTGCATCAGCCCCGGGTGTATATGCCACATAGGCTCCCGCCCGTGCCGTGGAGTTGACCGACTGCTCTGGCACCCTCCATCCCGATCCATATGCTGAACCAGCTCCGATAAATAAAGCTGCTGCCACCACCGCTGTTTTCTTCATCT
>JAUVLX010000174.1 GCA_030600525.1 Desulfobulbus sp.
TATAGAGCGTATCGTCGCCAAGGATACAATCCAGCCCATGGATTTTCTTGCCCTACTCAGTCCCAAAGCGGCTGAGCATTTAGAACTGATAGCTCACAAGGCGCAACGTCTGACAGTACAGTACTTTGGCAAGACCATTCAGCTGTTCACTCCGCTTTACATATCTAACTTTTGCTCTAACCAATGCATTTATTGCGGGTTTAATAAAACCAATAATATTGTCCGCCGTAAACTGTCGATTCAAGAAATCGAGCAAGAAGCCCAGTCTATTGCGGCCACAGGTTTGCAGCATTTGCTGTTATTGACAGGGGAATCAAAACAGGCGACCCCCATGGAATACTTGGTTGAAGCCGTCACCTGCCTCAAAAAACATTTTGCATCAGTTTCAATTGAGATTTTCCCCATGGATGTGGATGAATACAGGCAGTTGAAGCATGTAGGAGTGGACGGGCTCACCATTTTCCAGGAAACGTATGACCAAAAGATCTATGATGAGGTCCACTTGGCAGGCAAGAAAAAGGATTACCATTTCAGGCTCGACGGGCCTGAACGTGGAGCGAAAGCTGGTTTCAGATCGGTCAATATCGGTGCTTTGCTGGGGTTAGGGGAAAAACGGAGTGAGTTTTTCTTTACCGGTTTGCACGCAGCCTACCTGGATAATACCTATCTCGATACCGAGATTTCCGTCTCCCTGCCCCGTTTTAACGAAGCTGAGTGCGATTTCACTCCAAAATATCCGGTGGACGACAAGACCTTTGTCCAGTTTTTGCTGGCCTTGCGGCTTTTTCAGCCTAGAGCTGGCATCACTGTTTCCACCCGGGAAAATCAAATGATGCGTGATAATTTGATGCAGCTTGGAGCAACCCGCCTTTCCGCAGGGGTGTGTACCAGTGTTGGTGGTTATGCGCAAAACAAAGAAATCGATACACCGCAGTTTGAGATTACAGACACGCGAAGTGTATGCCAGGTGGCTGACGCCATTGCTGCCCATGGTTATCAGCCGGTATACAAGGACTGGGATCAAATCTAATGAAAATCGGAATAGCCGGTGCTGGCGGGATTGGGTCCAATGTGGCCATGAATCTTGTTCGTAGCGGCATCACTGCATTCAAAATTATTGATTTTGATCGTGTTGAATCTTCTAACCTGAACCGGCAGTTTTATTTTGCTGATCAGGTTGGGAAACTGAAGGTGGATATGCTGCGTTATAATCTGGAGCGTATTGATCCGGATATTGAAATTGAAATTAGCACCGAGCGCATTACCCCTGCCAATATTGACCAGCTTTTTATTAACTGCGACACCATTGTCGAAGGGCTTGACAAACAGGCGGATAAAAAAATGGTACTCGAGCATTTCGGGCAAAGCAAACAGTTGGTTGTTGCTGCAAGCGGTATTGCCGGGAGCGATATTGCAACCATTCAGGTTAAAAAAATCGGCAACACGCATGTTATTGGCGATTTTACCACTGACTGCTGTCACGTAGCACTGTATGCCCACAAGGTTATTACAGTGGCTGCCAGTATGACGGCGATTCTTCTTTCTTCCTGGAAAAGACAATGAAAAATAAACGCAAAATTCTCCCTTCAGGAGTTTACGGTATAACAGCAGAAAAATTCTCCTGTGGTCGTTCTAACATTCAGGTCGCTGAAGAGATGATCAAGGGAGGTATCAAGGTTTTACAGTACAGGGAAAAACGACACCTAAAAGATTATTGTGACATTTTAGCCGAATGTCAGGCGATCAGAGATATCACAAGGGAGTATGGGGTAACTTTTATAATCAATGATTTTGTGGATATCGCCCTCCTGGTAGATGCTGACGGTGTCCATGTGGGGCAAGAAGATTTGCCGGTTGATGCGGTGCGTCGTCTGCTTGGACCAAATAAAATTATCGGGCTCTCTACCCATTCACCAGAACAGGCGCAAAAGGCACAGGAAGTGGGTGCAGACTATATCGGGGTCGGACCGATTTATGCTACTCAGACCAAAGAAAATGTCTGCGCACCGACAGGATTCGAATACCTGGAATATGTAGTGGAAAATGTCGCCATTCCCTTTGTTGCCATCGGCGGCATTAAACAACACAACATTGACGAGGTTGTAAAGCGCGGCGCACAGTCAATCTGTCTGGTAACAGAGATTGTAGGCGCAGATAATATTGCCCAGACCGTTAAAAGTTTAAACAACGCCCTTTCCTTCTGAATCATTTATCAATAAAAAAAATAGACACCTTACGGAGTGAAGAAAATGACCACATACACAACCCAGATGGATGCAGCACGGCAGGGTCTTGTCACTAAGCAGATGCAGGACGTACTTGCCAGTGAATCCATAACAGAAAACGACCTTTTGACCAAAATGGCCAATGGCCATATTGTTATACCTGCCAATGTGAACCACACCAACCTGATTGGTTGCGGTATCGGCAGTGGCCTGCGGACCAAAGTTAACGTAAACCTGGGTGTATCTGAGGATTGCTGCAATGTAGAGGCTGAACTTTCGAAAGTTCATCGTTCGGTTGAACTCAAGGCCGATGCTATTATGGATTTGAGTACCTTTGGCGATACCCAGGCCTTTCGAAAGCGAACCGTGGAAGTCTGCCCTGCAATGATCGGCACTGTGCCTGTATATGATGCCGTTGCCCGTTATGGGAAAAATGTTGGGGCTATCACGGTTGATGATTTTTTTGATGTGGTCAAGATGCATGCCGAAGACGGGGTGGATTTTTTAACCATCCATGCCGGACTCAATCGCACCGCAGTGGAACGGCTTAAAAATAATCCGCGTCTTACCCATGTGGTCAGTCGTGGCGGCTCACTATTGCTGCACTGGATGCATGTTAATGATGCTGAAAACCCGTTTTTTGAACATTATGATCGGTTGCTTGAAATGTGCCGAAAGTACGACGTTACACTGAGTCTCGGTGACGGGCTGCGACCCGGCAGCTTGAACGATGCCACCGATGCTGCACAGGTACAGGAATTAATTATTTTGGGTGAGCTGACTAAACGATCATGGGAAGCCGATGTTCAGGTTATGATCGAAGGACCAGGTCATGTACCGCTCAATGAGGTGGTTTCTAATATGCAGATAGAGAAGAAACTCTGCCATGGAGCTCCTTTTTATGTGCTCGGGCCCATCGTCACAGATGTTGCACCCGGTTACGATCATATTACCGCTGCCATTGGCGGGGCCCTGGCTGCCACCTATGGTGCAGACTTTCTTTGCTATGTTACCCCAGCAGAACACCTGCGCCTGCCAGATGAAGACGACATGAAGCAGGGCATTATTGCCACCCGCATTGCCGCTCATGCTGCAGACGTTGCCAAGGGGATTCCCAATGCAATTGACTGGGACAACAAAATGAGTCATGCCCGCAAAGAACTTGACTGGGAAAAGATGTTTGATCTCGCCATTGATCCTGAAAAGGCTCGTGCCTACCGGGCTTCTTCCCAGCCTATAGATAAAGATGTGTGCACCATGTGTGGCGATCTTTGTGCGGTCAAACGTAGTCGTGAGATACTGGAGAAGGTATAAGGTTAATCTATTGCACCAAGTAGGACAGGTAAAGCCGCGTTACTTTGTTTAATAAGTAATGCGGCTTCATGTTGATGATCAAGTTCTCTATCTGCTTTTTGTTAACTTTTCGGGTCGTAAACTTCTACCCGGTTTCTGCCACCGGCTTTGGCCTTGTAGAGTGCTTCATCTGCCATGGTCAGGAGCTTGTCAGGGGTTTCCGGGAGATGCTGTTGTAGGGATGCCACCCCCATGCTGATGGTTACCTGCAGTTCTGTTTTTCCGTCATTGTAGATACAGCCCTCAGCTGATTTCCTTATCTGTTCAGCTATTTGCACGGTGTCGTCTAAGTCTGCATCAAGCAGGAGCAGGACAAATTCTTCTCCTCCATACCGTGCTGGAATATCCCCTTCCCTTCTGTTTACTTGCAATAATTCGGCAAATTTCGTGAGCACCAGATCGCCAAAGCTATGGCCGTAGTTGTCGTTTACATTTTTGAAATAATCCAGGTCAATAAGGATGCAGCCGAGTTCTTCTCCGTTGTAGCTGCAATGGGCAAAATTGGGAGCAATGTGCCGCGAGAAGTAGCCGCGGTTGTAAAGACCTGTTAAAGCATCGTGGTCAGCCTGGTACTTAAGTTTGTTGTTTAGCTGTTCCAGCTCTTTAACGTATTTTCTATTACGCAGGTGGGTAACGATTCTTGCTCGAAACTCCTCCTCGATAAAAGGTTTTGGGAGGTAATCGTTGGCACCTACCTTAAAAAAACCAAGAACGGTATCCTTGGTATCTATTGAGCTGATAAAAAAAATTGGTACCTGATCAAGCGCCTCTAGGCTCCTTAGAGTGCGGCATAGTTCCTCTCCGCTCATACCAGGCATGACGTAATCGGTTATGATAATATCTATCTCAAAATTAATCTGCTTGATTACCTCAAGTGCTTCTGCACCATTTTCTACCTCATATATGGTCAGACCATGCCGCTCAAGGACCTTACGGATTATTCGGCGGATAAAAGGCGAATCCTCAACGATCAGCGCACTCATGTCGGCAAATTGTTCCTGAGAGTTAAGAATATTGTCAATTGTGGAGACTAACTTTCCCGGAGCAAACGGTTTGCCGATAAAGTCGATTACCTCCAATTCATATCCACGCTCCCTGTTGTCGATGTTGTCATTTGCCGAGACAAAAATGATAGGGATTTGCGACAGATCGTTTTTACGTTCATTTTCGCTTGTTCCCCCGGCTCGAATTCGTTCACACAACTCGAATCCATTCATTTTCGGCATGTCAATATCCAGCGTGATCAAGTCCGGATATGGGTCGGCCCACTCAAGGATGGCCATGGCCTCCATACCGTTTTTAGCTAAAATCACCTCGTAATCTGCTTTGGAAAGTTCACGCTGCATTATTTTCCTGATTGTTACCGAATCGTCAACAACCATAACCGTTTTGCTTTTTGTCATTGGTGTCCTTTAGTGGATGAATAGGTCATTAACATGACATCACAGAAACCAGAATAATACAAATTTTCTTTAAGAAAAGACAACCTGAAAAAAAAGAAAAACTGTACATTTTCAGGCAGTACAGGGAGAAAAGTCGGGATGATGTTTGAATAAGGGGAGTAATTACCCACCGGTAAAACCGGTGGCTTAATAATTGTGAACCGCTCAAAGCGGAATGTTAAAAGGTTTCTCTGACCACCATTCGGTGGTCGCCTATTTCAATAATGACAATTGTCCTACGGTTGATCTATTTTTTCCTGATCACGGATATATGCTCGAACAACCTCCTTATCGGCACGGACAGTCGAAACGAAATACCCTCTTGCCCAGAAACTCATCCCACTATGGTTCTTTCTTTGGCCAAGATACGTACTGGCAATGGGTATTGCACTCTTCCCTTTTATGTATCCAACCACTTGGGCAACCGATTATTTTGGAGGAATCTCAATCATAATGTGAACATGATCTGACGGTAGATGACCCTCCAAAATCTTGCATTCCCACTTTGTTGAGTGGCTTAAGCTGTTTACGTTGTTCATGAAGCCTCCTTTTCGTGACTTTGAGCGGTACACGAGTTCGGAGGCTTCTTTGTATTTCAGGAACTGCCAAACTTTTGTTGTTCCCCAGCAACGCCGGGGGGGTACCCAAAAAAAATAACAGCCTATTCGGTCATTTTATAATCCAATAAGTCGGAAGGAGATTCATAATTCTATTACCTCTGCGACAAGCTTGCTGAGTTGGAACTGATTGAAGGGCTTCACGATAAAACCGCTTAATCCTTTTTTCGCCATCTCAGCCATTTCAACATCTCTGGCAAACCCTGACAGGCGATAACGGGTTCATTTTGATGATCATCTGGTGGCAATTAAATCAGGAAAACGTATGAACCTTCTTGAGTAACTACATGTTGCTTAATGAGAAGAAGAATTCTTTATAAATATGGTATCAGATAGAAGGGAAAAAACAAAGAAATCTTGTAAAATCACAGCTAAGCTAAAGCATAACTGCTCGTTTTTAGAAAGAAATGAGATAGGCTGAAAATGGTGGGGATCTTATTGTTATATAGAAGAGCTATGCTTGATTGCGAGGGAGCATCTTGTAATCTCTAATTAAAAATAGTGTCGCCAATAGTAAACGATAACCTGCACCACCAAGTTAAGTAAGATACCTTTCAGGGAAGATATAGACGACGAGCAGATAAATGATGTTAAATAAACGGTTATTATTCTTTACTCCAAATCCTTTTTAAAAAATTTTCCCGGCCTGATCCAAAGCGATACATTTTGTATCTGGTTGGACTTTTGAGGTGATAATCCTGATGGTAGTCCTCTGCCGGATAAAAATCAGGAGCTGGCAGTATGGGGGTGACTATCGATTCGGTGAAGATGCTTTGTTGGTTAAGTTGCTTTTTTGACTTTTCTGCAGCAACTCGTTGCGCTTCATCATAATAAAATATGGCGGTTGAATACCCGTAACCGCGATCTACAAACTGCCCGCCTTCATCGGTGGGGTCAATTTGTTTCCAAAAGACCCCAAGCAGCTGCTCGTAGGTTACCATTGCAGGATCATACGTAACTTCTACCACCTCTATATGTCCGCCGGGACCGTAACTTTCATAGGTCGGGTTGGCGGTTGTCCCACCGGCATATCCTGCAACCACGTCTTTTACACCGGTTATTTTTTCAAAAGGGGCTTCCATACACCAGAAGCAGCCTCCGGCAAACATTGTCTTTGCCTGTAGTAGTGCGTTTGTTTGCATGGTCAATTTGTTACCTCCCTGTTTGCATTGTCTTTAATCGTATAGTTGATCCACTTGTGATAGACAATGATCATTATCCGTGAACAGGCAAGGTGGGAGAGGTGCTTGACGTTGGCTGCGACACACCATCGGTTCCATAAACAAGGAAGCAATGGTATGTCGCGAGAGGTTTACTTGTCGAATCCTGGGAGTCCAGGGGGAGTGAGTGTTTTTTTGCGAGGAGTACCGGTAAGATTGCTTACTCGTCTGACAACTCGGTTGGAAACACGTTTGCCCTTGGCGGTTGCCCCCTTTAACAGGTAGTCGTCAAAATCAAGTTCCAAGCTGTTGTATCTGGCGCGGGAAGAAAGAACCAGACTGACCTTGGCACGAATTTCTTGTTCACCGGTCATCAAAAAGAGGATCGCAGAACGTTTATGGTCCTCAAAAAGATGATACTCACGATTGAGAATAAACTTGGG
>JAUVLX010000022.1 GCA_030600525.1 Desulfobulbus sp.
CGGGTCATCTTTGAATGCGACTCAATCACAAAATCCTCAACGTAGCCCTGCTATGCCTGCGGTTTTGTTCAATCACCGCATCCAAATCTGGCCCAAATCTAAGCGCAATATCAGCCAGGTTATTCCCTTACAGGCCCTTACCACTGTTTTATTCCCATGCATCCGGTTGAACGCACAATCTATAAATGGATGAACACCTCACCTCTTGGGCAGCAGGATAACACCATTGTTATTGGCTGTTCGGGCGGACCGGATTCTATAGCCTTAGTTCATATCCTCCATGCGCTTTCTATAAAATGTCACCTCAGGGTGATTCCTGTCTATGTGGATCATGGTCTTAGGCCCTCAGAAATTCCAGGAGAGCGTCTACTTGTGCAGCAAACAGCTGACAAACTGGGACTGGATTGGGAGATTGTCGAAGTTGCAGCTGCAAGTGAGGCAAAGCGTAACAAAAAGTCGGTGGAACATGCTGCCAGGGACTTGCGCTATGCTGCCTTGCGCCGGTTGAAAGCATACTATCAGGCTGCCTATATTGCAGTGGGGCACAATGCCGACGATCAGGTGGAGGAGGTGCTACTTCGGCTGCTTCGTGGCAGCAGTCGTAAGGCACTTTCAGGTATGCAGCAGTTAGAAAACTGTATTCTTCGCCCCCTGCTTCAATTGAGCAAGCAGACAATTCTCAGTTATCTTGCAGACCAACAGATTCCATTTTGTCACGATTCCAGTAATGATGACTACTCTTTTCTACGTAACCGCATTCGTCACGAACTGTTGCCGCTGCTTGAACAAAAATATGACACAGGTATACGCAAGGCGCTTTTAAAGAGCGCTGCCAATCTTGCTGAAGATGAGGATTTGCTGGAAGGCCAGGTCCTACAGATGTGGGAGAGTGTGGAAGTCTCGCAAGGAGCCCCCAGCACCAGCAGCCTGGATAGCTTGGAGTTGAGCGTCAATCGACAACTGGTGAACCAGTATCATCCCGCTTTACAGCGTCGGCTGTTTGAACGCATTCTTTGGAACATAGGCAGTCCTGCACGTTATGAACATATTCTGGCTATAACAAAGGCGGTCAGCCAGGGGCGCTCAGGAACCGAGCTCCATTTGAGCAAAGGACTGCGGGTTACGGTTTCTCGTGATTTGATTCAGTTTTCGTATCCTCGCGGTAGGGTAGCATGGCGTGGCAGTTTGAAGAATGAATCTACTGAAATATAATTACCCTTTGCCTGATTTCTTTCCAATGGCACTTTTTTCCATTTTGTAGCGTAAGACTCGTTCACTGATGCCCAGGGATTCGGCTGCCTTGGTCTGGACCCACTCGTGTTTGTCCAGAGCATCAAGTATCATCTGTCGTTCTATTTGAGCCAGTCGTTGGTTGAGCTTCCCGCTGTTTTCATGTTCACTGTTACGCCTGATTGCATCGGGCAGGTCGCGCAGTGAGATCACCTGGGCGCGGGTCAGGGTAATGGTTCTTTGAATGATATGTTCAAGTTCCCTAATATTACCTGGATAATCGTATTTGGTCAGTTGGCTGAGTGCCTGGTCGTCGAATGTGATGGTGCTGTTAAGTTTATTGAGAAAAAAAGGTACCAGCTCCTGAATATCTTTTTTACGTTCCCGTAGTGGAGGGATCTCAATTTCGATGACATTGAGACGAAAGTAGAGATCTTCGCGAAAGCTTCCATGGCTAACCATTTCTTTCAGGTTGCGGTTGGTTGCGGCGACAATGCGTGCATCAACCGGAAGGGGCGTTTCACCGCCGACTCTGGTGATTGTCTTGTCCTGCAATGCCCTGAGTAATTTTGCCTGCATGGGGTGCGGGAGTTCCCCGACCTCATCTAAAAACAAGGTACCGGTATGGGCCTGTTCAAATACCCCTTTTCTCCTTGCATCTGCCCCGGTAAAAGCGCCTCTTTCATGACCGAACAGCTCGGATTCAAAGAGATTGTCCGGGATGGCTGCGCAATTAAGTTCTATAAAAGGTCCGTCTTTTTGCGAGCTAAGCTGGTGGAGCAGGCGCGCTACTAATTCTTTGCCCGTGCCAGTCTCGCCATGGAGCAGAACTGTCCAGGGGGTAGGAGCAGCTCGGAGTACCATTGAGAGGACATTCTTCATTGCCCTGCTTTCTGCAATCATCCGAACCGGCAGTTGATCTGTATGGATCGCGTCCGCAATAACTGCTACGTCGTTGCTGATAAAGAGTTGTTCCTGTATTTCCTGTATTTTGTTGAGTAGCTGGGTGAGATCAACCGGCTTTTCCAGGAAATCGTCAGCACCAAGCTGCATGACCTTGACCGCGGTATCGACGGTTGCAAAGGCGGTGATCATGATCGCCCGGACCAGTGGATTCTTTGCCTTTATCCTTGCGAGGAGTTCATCACCATTCATGTCGGGCATGCGATGGTCTAGCAGGACCAAGTCCACCTGTGAATGAAGAAACTCTTCGAGTGCCTCCGCGCCGTTGGCGGCACTCGTGACCTGGAAGCCTTGTTTTTGTAAAAATCCCTCCAGCAGGCAACGCTGCAGTTCTTCGTCATCAACGATAAGGATATGCATAGCTTTTTTTGGTTGTAATCGTGATTAAGGAGTTGTCCTGAAATAACTTGAACATCTCGCATCGCATCTTCAGGTCATCTTTGGCTGATCTTCAATCGCAAAGTCCTCAACGTAGCACAACTACGCCTGCGGCTTTGTTCAATTAGATCATCCAAATCTAACCTAAATATGAGCGCGATATTGTCCAACTTATTTGCGGACAGCTCCTAAGCGATATCAGCGGTTTTGATTTTTGGTGGTCGGCCTTCAGGTAAAAAGATCTGTACTGTTAGTTGCTGCTGTGCTGCATCGGGGAGCAAGGAAAGCTTACCACCATGGGCTTCGATGATTTTGTTTACCAGGGCAAGGCCCAGTCCATTGCCGTTAGCCTTGGTGGTGAAATAAGGTGTTCCCAATCGCGACCACTGATTTTGCGGTAGATTAAAGCCCTTGTTTAGTATGGCAATACCTACCATAGCCCTTTTTTGAAATAAACGTATCTTTATGTAGCCGCCGTCAGGTTGTGCTTCAATGCAGTTTTTTATGAGATTTTCCATGCATTCGTTGAGCAGGTTTCTGTCGCCCTCAATACTACCTGAAAAACTGTACTCTGTGGAAAGGGTGATTCGTTGCGATTGTAACTGTTGCAGGTAGAGTTGCAAGAGTTGGTCAATCAGCTGTGCAGGTTCAATATCCGTTTTTTCAGGAACTAATGGTCGGGTAAAACGCTGCAGTTTGGAGATGATAGCACTTGCCCTGTGCACGGCTTGGCCCATGGCCTGGATGAGTTGTTGGTCTTCATCTTCCAGGTTGTTTGATTCTAGTTGCAGCCGTTGCAGACCCATGCCAATGGCATTAAGTGGATTGCGTACTTCGTGGGCAATGGTAGCTGTTGCCCTGCCTAGTGCCGCGGCTTCTTGTTCTTTAGCAATCATCTGTTCATAGGAGCGTGTTCGGCGGATGTCTGCTTGCTGGTATTGGTAGAGGAGCCAGGAAAAGAGTGTACCAAGTAGTATGAGTAGGGTAGTGATCATGAAAAAATGTTTGCGAAGTTGCTGTTGCCTGATCTCAAAATTTGTAGCATCAATCGTAACACTGAGACGTCCCCATTGGGTACGTAGTTGGGCTTCGGCAACCATCAGATCGTTGACCTTACGCAGAGTGATGGAAGTTTGTTTAACGTGTGCAGCCTCATCCGTGTTGAGTGTTACCGAATATATTCCGGGAAGGTTGGAAAAGACCTGCAACATGTTCGAAAGGCTTGTTTTTTCTCGAAGGGAGAAGATACTCGAGGCATCAAGGCTGATGTTGATGCAATCTGTAGCTGACTGCGTCCCTGAATAATTGAGATAGCCAATCTGTTGCTTATGCCCATACTTGACCTTGTTAAACGGCGGCACACATAGAGCAGTATGTGCATCGCCTTTCACAGCGGATTGCGCTGGAGTGGCATACGTAGACACTGTTATTTGCAGAAGACCTGTTTCTTTGGCCAGTTCTGTCAACTCTTCTGTTGAGAGTGGAACAATATTGTTTAAGTAGTCAATGAACCTGGCCTTATCGAGCAAAAAGGAACTGACGATCTGATCGATAGTGGCCTGTGTCAGCACACTGTTTGCCATATTTTCTTCTATAAGGGTACCTACCATCCTGGCCCTGTTTCCGGCATTTCGCTGGAGCGTATTTCTGATGTTTTTTTGCTGCCATATAAACAGAATCAGCACTATGGCTATGAGAAGAGTAAAGCCAATGACATTGACTATCCAGGATGGATAGCTGAACTTTTTATGTTGGCTCGTAACTGGTAAATCCATGTCGTTAATTGTTAGAAAGAAGGCTGATTGCCATGGCCTTTACCCGACTGGCGACACCGGCCAAGGCGCAGGCGAACTCCGGTACCGTCTTTGAAGTGGGCTTTATTGGCTGGAAAAATAGTAGTCGCTATAAAAAGGTCAGGCTGTTTCGTAGAAAAACTCCCTGATATAATCATCGTTTTTCCTTTGCAGATGCGTTGTGGTTGCACTCTTCTGCATTGACCAGATGGGGACTTCTCAGTTGAAAATTGGACAAGAACAGGGGCGGGGAGGTCGATCATGCCCTGTTCCGGAGTCACCGACATTCTCCCCTGTTCCCTGTCTACGTCTATTACCACTCCCCTGAAGGTCTCTGTGTGAGCCTGAACAGGGGAGAGGCATAATGCTGCAGCTAGAAGTACCATTAAAGGACTATTTTGCAGTAGCGACTTCATGGATGATTTCAAAGAGAGCATGGGGAGCAGAATCGTTTTTATCGGCGATTTGCTTGAGTGTTTTGTCGGGATCTGCTGATATACCCTTGGTAGTAAAGGCACCAATGACTGCGGTAAGCTCAAGACCGTATGTTTCGCATAGCTCTTTCAGTACTTTTCGGCCCAGTCCCGGGAAGGGCTCGTCTGGAAACGCAGGTGTTTCGCCTGCCTGTAATTGAGGCTGGGGTTTTTGCATGTGTTGATAGATAACCTTAGGCGTTGTATTATTAGTCTTGGCTATCTCAAGCAGGGTCTGCTCATCGCCTGTAAAAGTTATGTTTGCCGCTGTCAGCTGTTTTTTTATTTCTTCAAGATCGAGGCTGGTGCGCTTGGCAAACATCGTCAGCGAGGAAAGTTCTGCATGGCCATAAGGTGGTTCGCCATATTTATCTGCTGCTGCGTCTTTGAAAGAGGTGCCAAAGTCGAGGATCGAACTGAATGGGGGGATATTGACCAGGGTACCGATGGTGAAGACCAGTGTAATAAGCAGAGCGACGTTAAAGTTTGGGGTGAAAATTTTCAATTCTCTTGCCCTGTTTTTCATATATGCTGTCATGGGTTTCCAGTTGTAATACAGATGCAGAAAGGCTGCGGCGAGAAAAAGGAAACCGAGATTGATATGAACGTCACCCCACTGTGGCTTACTCAGTCCCATCATCGTCCAGGCAGACCAGTATGCCACTCGGCCTTCTGGAACAATATATAAAATGATACTGGTGAGGGTCAGCAAGATAAAGGATAGCAGCATTGTCAGGGCCGTTATTCTACGTATACTCATATATGTTTCTCCTTGGTATGTTGAAAAGTATATAATTGGCTAGAATAAGCATGATTCGCGCCAATTCATTTGATTTGTTATTGTATAATGTTTTTGGTGAGATAGAAAAGAAGAACAACGATTGTTTCCGAACAAGGGGTGTTCTTTCGACAAAAATGTCGAGTGGCGTACGGTGTTTGTCGAATGGCATATTACTGTTTGTAACCAACCTTCGTATACTACTAATGATGGACTCTTAAAGGTTCCTCACACTTTAACAGATGGCTAAGGAGCTGTCCGTCAATAAGTTGGACAATATCGCGCTCATGTTTAGGTTAGATTTGGATGATCTAATTGAACAAGGCCGCAGGCGTAGTTGTGCTACGTTGAGGACTTTGTGATTGAAGATCAGCCAAAGATTACCTGAAGATGCGATGCGAGATGTTCAAGTTATTACCGGACAACTCCTAAGCTAAAACACAGGTATGAAGGTAGTGTAGACTCCGAGGAGAGGTGCTTTTTATGGTGCGAAGACATACATAGGGTCTGTCGAGTGCTATGAAAAATGCTACGACGCAGTCGACCGAAGTTTTACGACGCCATCAATAATCATGAAGAGATGGAGCAAATATGGACACAGAGTATCAGAATATCCCTGTTGAGCAGGTAAGGGAGATGATAAGCTCGCATCATGAGAATAGCTTTGTTCTGGTCGATGTGCGCCAGGTAAATGAATATCAAAACAGGCATATTCCTGGGGCAACCTTGATACCGTTGGCGGAACTGGTCCAGAGAGAAGTAGAGTTACCTGTGGACAGGTCGCTTATTTTTTATTGTCACTCCGGGAAACGTTCTCAGGCTGCAGCAACGTTGGTAGGTGCCAGCCGTAGTAACCAAAAAAATGACCTCTATAATATGGTTGGGGGGATACTGGCATGGAATGGTATGGTGCTTTCCGGGGTTCCTGATCTTAAAACTTTTATCGAAGCCGGAAGTATCGGTCAGGTTTTTCATCAGGCTTTGGAGCTGGAACGCGGGGCAGAGCGGTTTTACAGGTTGCTGCATGGCCAGATTGCGGAGGAGAGGCTTAAAAAACCTCTGGAAACCCTGGCTCGGGCTGAAGAGGGGCATGCACGAATGCTGTATTGCAACTGGGTTGCTTTAGAAGAGGGGATTGCTCCTTTTGAAGAGGTCTACAGTCAGCTCTCCGGTGATATTGTAGAGGGAAATCAGGACATAGGGGCTTTATTGCACTTTTTTGAAGCAAATATGGAACGTCCTTGTCTGACTGCTATGGAAATGGCTCTACAGATTGAATGTATGGCCTATGATATGTACCGTAGCCTTGCCCATAAATTCAGTGGCAATCCATTGGCAACGGTTTTTCTGGAAATTGCCCAGTCAGAAAAGAGCCATATCCAGATCGCTGCCGATGCCATTGCCCTTTGTCCGTAACTGCAAACAGTTACAGGTCGAAGGTAAGGTGAGGTTATTTGCTGAATAGTTGTTTTTTTTAAATGAGATGACCATTTCATATGGGAGTTGGAGACGTAAATGAGCTTATCAATTGATTTTAGTGGGATTACGCAGATAATGGAAACTGCGGTGAACGATGGTAGATATTTTCTCTATGAATATGAAGTGTATTCTCTGCTTGCCCTTTCCGGGGCAGAAACACCTCCCAAGTCAATGTTTATTCCACGTGGCTCCAAGCTGTCGGAGCAATCATTGACATCACTCCCCGGTGATCGGGTGGTACTAAAGATTGTCTCTCCTACAATCATCCACAAAACCGAGGTGGGTGGAGTCAAGATTGTTGCTAACCATGCCGATCGGATTCGGTCAGGTATGCGGCGGATGCTGTACGAAGTGCCGGAGGCGTACAGCCTCTGGCTTGAAAGGCATCGGGAAGCAACCCCGACAGCCTATCAGAATTTGCGGGGGGAGGCTTTGGAGGCTGCCATTCGAAAGGATCTCTCCGGTGTCTTACAGGTACAGTTTATGCCTCCCGACTCCAGTACCTTTGGTAATGAATTGATCGTCGGCCTGCGTCACACCCGCGAGTTTGGGATGGTGATCAGTGCTGGACTTGGTGGTACAGATACTGAGTTGTATGCCGAACGCTTCAGAAAGGGGCAGGCCATTGTTGCCTCGTCCACCTCTCTGACCGACGGACATGGTTTTTTTGAGATATTTCGTACTACCATTGCCTATAAAAAACTGGCAGGCCTGACCCGAGGTCAGCGGCGGGTGGTAACCGATGAACAGTTGATAGAATGTTTTGCCTCGTTTATTGAAATCGCCAACTCTTATTCTCCAGACAATCCACAATCCCCCTTTATTATTGAAGAGTTGGAAATAAACCCTTTTGCTTTTACCGATTACCTTATGGTACCGCTGGATGGCATGTGCCGCTTTGCACCCCAGCAAGCAAGTGTGCAGTCAAGACCAGTGAAAAAGATAGACAACCTGCTGCATCCAAAGTCAATAGCCATTGTCGGTGTCAGTGCAACCCGCAAAAATTTTGGTCGGATAATTCTGGAAAATATCATAGGGGAAGGGTATCCCAGGGAAAATTTGCTTGTGATCCGGCCCGGTGAACAACAGATTGAAGGGGTGAACAGTATCGCTGATCTGGACGGGCTGCAGGAACCGGTTGATTTGCTTATTGTCGCTGTGGGTGCTGAGCAGTTACCGGAGCTTATTGAAAGGGTTATTACCCTTGGCTGTGCCCACAGTGTCATGCTCATTGCAGGTGGCCTGGGGGAGACAGCTGCCAGCCGCGAGCGGGCAGAAGGTGTGATTAAACAGATTAACCAGGCCCATGTAGCACCTGATGGCGGGCCGGTGTTCCTTGGGGCCAACTGTATGGGCGTCATCTCCCGGCCAGGAGTCTATGATACCTGGTTTATTCCAAGGGAAAAACTGCCCCTCCATACTGCGACAAAGGTGCAGCGAGCCGCATTTATCAGCCAGAGTGGTGCCTTTATGCTGCATCGCAGCCACCAGTGTCCGGAACTGCATCCTGCTTATATGATCTCTATGGGTAACCAGACTGATCTTACCTTGGGAGATATGCTGCATTATTTCAAGGATTCTTCAGCGGTTGATGTTATTGCCGTGTATGCCGAAGGGTTTAACGATATGGACGGACTTGCCTTTTGCGAGGCCGTGCGCAGTGCGGTCTTTGCCGGTAAAGTTGTGATTTTTTATAAGGCCGGTCGAACCCCAGAGGGAAAGGCCGCTACCAGCGGTCACACTGCATCGCTTGCCGGTGATTACATGGTGTGTGAGAGTTGTGTCCGCCAGGCTGGGGCCATTGTAGCAAGAACTTTTTCCGAGTTTCAGGATCTCTTTTTTCTGGCAGAGCGACTGCACGGATGCAACATCCATGGGAATCGGTTGGCCGCAGTCAGTGGTGCAGGGTTTGAGGCCGTAGGCATGGCTGATTCCCTGACCTCCGATGATTTTCATATGCAGCTTGCCGATTTTAATGATCAATCCGTTAAAAGGGTGCAAGCCCTGTTGGAGACCAAGCATCTAGAGTCCCTGGTGAGTGTTGTTAATCCCTTGGATATTAATCCCACTGCTGATGACGAAGTCCATGCCGGAGTAGCCGAGATTTTGCTTGAAGACCCCAATGTTGATGCACTGGTGATTAGCTTGGACCCCCTCTCTCCTGCCATGAGGACCCTTCAGGATCCTGAAAACACGAATTACGACATGAATGCCAGCGACAGCATCAAGAACAGGTTGGTAGCACTTTGTGAAAAAGCAGACAAACCTGTCGTCACTGTTGTCGACGGAGGGGCATTGTACCAGCCTCTGCGACAGGCATTAATTGACCTCAATATCCCTGTTTTTTCAGTATGCGACAGGGCTGTAAAGGCATTGTCGTTGTATATGCAGGGCCGTCTGGCGGCTGATTCCATTTGCGCGGCCAAGGGGATTGATGCATGGAATTGATCAAAATGGTGTCTATTCAGCACCACTCCGCGGAGTCTGCGCTTACCTCTGCGCACGATCAACCTAGAAAGCATAGGCATACTATAGCTTTTCAGGTTGCTTATGCACATCCAAAGCATTGCTGAATAGTTTTAGCTCAAAGTAACACGATGATTTTCTCTCTCTTATCTGAATAGTTTGAAAAAATGAGAGGGTAGGCCGAGGTGCCCAAAGTGGGAATCCTCTGAAGCTACATTACTTCTTTATTGCATAAATAAATTGCTTCTATGAATATACATGACCGTCTTCTTCAAATTCAGACCAGTGTGGATTGCAAACAGCTGGAACAGATTTTGGCACGAGCAGCAGAAGCGGGGAGAAACTCGCTTTTCGAACATGAAGCCTATGCATTTTTATCTGCGTTAGGATCGGAAACCGTTCCCCGCTGCACCTTGCTGCTTGCAGGTGGGAAACCAGGGGACGAACAATTGCAGCAGTACCCGGGTTCTTCGGTAGTTATGAAAATAGTGTCTCCTACCATCGTCCATAAAACCGAAGTGGGAGGGGTCCGTGTTGTAGCCAATGATCCCGATACTATCCGTTCTACCTGGCGTAGAATGCTCTATGAAGTGCCTGGAAAATATAAGAGGCTCATGGAAAGCAGGGAAGTGCCAGTTCCTGTTTCCTATAAAGGGTTGCATGGAGATGCACTTTTAGAGGCCATTGCCACCGATATCCAGGGGGTATTACTCATAGAGTTCATGCCGCCGGATTCAGAGGCCTTTGGCAACGAGTTAATCGTCGGCCTGCGCAATACCAGAGAGTTCGGGATGATGCTCAGTGCCGGACTAGGTGGAACTGACACTGAACTCTACGCCACTTTTTTCCGCAAGAACAAGGCCATTGTGACCGCTGCTACCCATTCCATGAGCGGATTGGAATTTTTTAAGCTGTTTCGGCAGACGGTCTCCTACCAGAAACTTATCGGGCTTACCCGCGGGCAGAAGCGTATTGTCACCGACGAGCAGCTTGTGGAATGTTTTTCCGCCATGATAGAGGTGGGAAATCATTTTTCATCATCTAATGCTGATGCTCTGTTTCACGTTAGTGAATTTGAAGTCAACCCCTTTGCCTTTACTGATTTTCGTATGGTCCCCTTGGATGGCCTACTTAATTTCAACGTGCCTGAGCAGGTAGCTCCAGAGCGGCCCGTAGAAAATATCAATAACCTTTTACACCCCAAATCAATAGGTATCATTGGTGTGTCTTCGAGACGGGTGAATTTCGGGAAGGTGATTCTGCGTAATATCCTGCAGGCTGGGTTTGATCCGCAGCAACTGCTCATTATCCAACCCGATGAACAGAGTATCGACAATATACGATGTATACCAGATCTTGCAGCGCTGGAGACGCCTCTGGATTTACTGGTGGTTGCCATTGGTTCTGAACATGTTCCGGATTTAATCGATAGGGTCATTGAAACCAATTGTGCAAAGAGCGTATTGCTGATTCCAGGCGGGCTTGGTGAGACGGAAGAGAGTAAACAACGCGCTGAAAAGCTGCGCCTTGCTATCCATGCCTCGCGAAAGACTGCGTCAAAAGGACCAATTATCCTCGGGGCCAATTCCATGGGCGTTATCTCTCACCCAGGGAGCTATGATACCTGGTTTTTACCTGAAGATAAGCTTGCAAAGCAAAAGGAGGGTGGTAGGCAACGTATAGCCTTTATAAGCCAGAGCGGTGCCTTTATGGGAACCCGGATGAGTCGTTTTCCTGATTTAAACCCTCAATATCTTGTTTCCATCGGTAATCAGACCGATCTTACCCTGGGCGATTTTATGGAGTATTTCAGCCGGGCTGATAATATTGATGTGATCGGTGTGTATGCAGAAGGGTTCAATGACTTGGATGGGGATGTTTTTTCCAGGGCAGTTCGTGAGGCTGTCAAGGCGGGGAAGGATGTTGTTTTTTATAAAGCAGGGAGAACCCCGGAAGGACAATTGGCAACATCAGGCCATACTGCCTCTCTTGCAGGTGATTACGTGGTGTGCGAGGCCTGTTTACGCCAAGCAGGCGCTGTTGTGGCGCAGACAATAGATCAATTTGCCGATTTACTAAATCTGGCGGCGCAACTCAACGGAGTCAGGGTGCCGGGGAAACGCATTGCCGGCTTTTCCAGCGCCGGATTTGAAGCGGTGGGCCTGGCAGACTACATCCATACAGACGATTATTCTATGGAGCTAGCAGCGTTTTCAGAAGAAACGGTTACGACGCTCAGTGCGTTGATGAAGGATAATCGGCTTGATAAACTGGTGACCGTGCAGAATCCACTGGACATCAATCCCGGGGCTGATGACCGGGTTTTTGCCGAAGTTGTTCGGATTTTAGCTGAGGATGATGCTGTGGACGGAGTTATAGCAGGCCTTATTCCCATTACTCCGGCCATGCATTCCCTGTCAGACGGCAGTGATGCCTACCGGGAGGGAATCTACTATCACATCAGTAGCCTTAAGGAGGGTTTACAGAAACCTCTGGTGTTGGTTGTTGATGGCGGTAGTGTCTTTAACCCCTTTGTAGAGGATCTGGAAGCTTTAGGGTATCCTGTTTTTCGCAGTATTGACCGGGCTGTTATGGCACTGGCCCTGTATGTAGAAGCTCGGCTTGACAGGAAGAAACTGTTGTAAAAAAACTTTTTTTATGGAGCCCTCCAGTCGTTTAGTTGCAGGACATGGAGGGGGAGTTTTTCGAGCTGCAGTTGCGGATGAAAGGTTATTTTTCTCTTGATTATGATTTACGGAGTACCCGCTTGTCACCCACCCGGATGGTGAGTTTGATCTTGTCAAAGTATTCGAGCAGGGGGATGGAGAATTTTCTTGTTAATCCTGTGAGCTGCTTAAAGCGAGGTGCATCAATCTCACCTTCCTTTCGTATATAGTCTGCAAGTTCCTGTCCCAGTTTTTCCACAGCATCAGGATTGAAGAATAATGACTCGTTGACTTTGATAAGTTTCTGCTGCTTAAGCAGTAGGTCAAAAACCTGCATAATCTGCTGGGGGGGGAACTCATCAAATGTTGCCAGCACATCTTTGAGGATGGGCGGTGTCAGGCCTGATTTTTGATAGATGGACCCTATCTTTTGCTGCATTTCCTGCTCGTCAACTTGCAGAGTTACGGTGTGCCCGGCCAGTTTGATCTCGGCTCCTGCCTGTTCAATTTCTCCTTTGCGGGTCATGTTTGTCAATGCATATTGGAGGAATTTAGCGTCAACCGGTGGCTTGAGTTGAGAACGAAGTTCTTCCTTGGAAAGTCCAGATTTGAGCGGGTTTTCCTGATGGTAGTGTTTGAGGTAATCGGTTACTTGCTGCTTGAGCAGGGCAAAAACAGGAGCCGATACCAGGCGCTGGGTTTCCGACTCAACCACCATGATCTGGCCACTGCTTATGGGTTGTTGGGTTAATTTTTTGAATTTTTTGCCAAAAATACCGAGTCGAACGGTTAAGGTATCAGCAGTTATGCCTGTACGGCCGCTTTCATCAAGAAAAAGCAGCATTTTCTCCACATCATTGCTGCCATTCATAGTGGAAAAGGCTTGCCGGTTATACTCCCGGTGTTTATCCCCACTCCGCTTTCGTTTTCGTGGTGCCGAGTTGAGGATGGAACCTCCGCCAATGGTGGTCATAGGAGAATAGCTCCTGATAACAAAGGTGTCACCAGGCCAGACTGCCACCGGTTCCTGCAAAATGAGCTGCGCATTGGCATCAGACCCAGGAGAGAGGCGATCTTCATCAAGCAACAGGACCCTGCCGATGATTTCCCGTGTTCCCACATGCACCCGCACCTGGGCACGATTTTTCAAATCTTTGCTAATGGTAGCCAGGTAGTGAAGTTTTACATCCAGGAGGGTTGAATCTGCCAGGGATCCTGGTGTGGCGGCAACATCTCCCCTGTTTATTTGCTCCTTCTCTATCCCCTGCAGGTTGATTGCCGTACGATGACCAGCTTCAACCAGTTCGACTTCCTCTCCATGGACCTGGATGCCGCGTATTTTGGCGTTGAGTCCTCCCGGATAAAACATGATCTCGTCCCCAAGGCTCACTCTTCCGGAAAGAGAGGTGCCAGTGATGACCGTGCCAAAGCCTTTCATGCTGAAAACACGGTCCACCGCCATTCTGAATGGACCGAATTCTTCTTGGAAATCAAGAGCACGAATACTTTCATCCAGTAATGTAATTACATCGTTTATACCATCTCCGGTAATCGAGGAAACCGGTATGATCGGTGCCTCTTCGAGAAAGCTGTCGATAAAAAAATCTCGTAGTTCTTCTTCAACCATTTCCAGCCAGTCAGGCTCCACCATGTCTTTTTTAGTAAGGATGATGATACCGTTGCGGACGCCTAGAAGTCGGCAGATATCGAAATGTTCCTTTGTCTGCGGCATGATCCCTTCATCAGCAGCAATGATAAAGGCGACCATATCCATCCCAGCTGCGCCGGCTACCATATTGCGAATGAATTTTTCGTGGCCTGGAACATCAACAATACCTAGTCGGTGACCGCAGGGAAGATCAAGGTGAGCAAATCCCAGTTCTATGGTTATGCCGCGTTGTTTTTCTTCTTTGAGTCGATCAGTATCTGTTCCGGTGAGGGCCTTAATAAGGCTTGTCTTTCCATGGTCGACATGTCCGGCTGTCCCGAGTACGATTTCACGCATAATTGTTGAATAGAGGTATGAGGTTGCTGGTGTGGTCCGTATAGCTCAACGTGGCCTCAAGTAGCAGGCTGTCTTACTCTTTTACCAGAATATGGATAAAGAAGAAATTGGTTGAAGGCAAAAACGTCCCATGTAAGGGACGTTTTCTCCAGCTGCAGGATGACATAACAGAAGTGCCAGATTAAAAATAGCTACTGTTGGACACTAAAAATAAGGGTTGGAACGTGATTCTTTTTCAATGGTTGACTTAGAACCACCATATCCGTGTCCAGGCCAGACAATGGTTTCAGGCGGCAGGGTCAGCAGTCTGGTTTTTATGGATTTGCTCAGTTCGACCATGGAGCAGCGTGGAAAGTCTGTACGTCCTACTCCGCCCACAAAAAGGGTATCCCCGGTAAAGAGATGGGGAGCGCAGTAGAGGCAGACGCCTCCAGGAGAGTGACCAGGCGTATGGATGACTTCAAACTCTTCCTTGCCGATTACTATTTTGTTACCATCTGCGATGAGAACATCGGTCGGAGGTGATTCGGGCAGTCCCAAAGAAGAAAAATGTCGTTTAATATCTGGTTCGCCAAAGTATTCAACATCTGCAGCGTGCATGAGGATTTGTGCGCCGGTTGCTTCTTTGATAGGCCCGTTACCACATACATGGTCAGGGTGACCGTGGGTATTGATAATGTATTTCACCTGCAGGTCGTTTTGCTTGCAGTAATTAAGAATTTTGTCCTCATCTCCACCAGGGTCAATAACGGCTGCCGTTTTCGTTTTTTCACAGGAAACGACATAAGCGC
Source organism: Desulfobulbus sp. (assembly GCA_030600525.1). Taxonomy (GTDB): domain Bacteria; phylum Desulfobacterota; class Desulfobulbia; order Desulfobulbales; family Desulfobulbaceae; genus Desulfogranum. The sequence goes on from JAUVLX010000022.1 coordinate 15,023, forward strand.
AGACACCCATCATGCCCACTGTAAGTTGTTGAACAAGCATAAACAAAGGCTCCCTTAAAAGTAAGGTTATCTTGAATAATTGCCATTTCGCCCGATCTCCGCGTTATGCTCAAAGTTTTATCCTCGGAATATCAACTATATGCCTGTGGTAAAATTTTTCACATGCCTTGATCTCGAACGAAATTACTAATAATTCAAGATACCCGTAAGTCCCGCAGCCTGGAAGAAACAGGCCGCGGGAAAAAGAAAATTAACTGCAGCCACCACCGCCGCAGGCACAGCCACTGCCAGCGTCGACAGTGTTAAGGGTCACTGAGCCGGTAGGAGGCAGTCTTGTTTCAACGGCTGCCACAATTTTGTCAAAGGCTTGGGTTGCCGGAGTGTCCTGGTCTGAGGACAGGTAAGGCGTGCCTTTGTCACCGGCAACAACAACTCGTGGATCCATGGGGACTCTGCCAAGAAAAGCAAGGTCAAAGTCACGAGCGGTCTGCTCACCGCCTCCGCTGCTGAAGATATCAATGGTTTCTTCACAATGCGGGCAGATGAAACCAGACATGTTTTCAACTACACCGACAATCGGCATTTCAACGGTCTTGCAGAAATTGATGGATTTACGTACATCAGCAAGTGCAACTTCCTGCGGTGTTGTTACCACGACAGCCTGTACGCCTGGCATGGTTTGCGCGATGGACAGGGGCTCGTCACCTGTACCTGGAGGAGCATCAACCACAAGATAATCTAACTCTCCCCAAGCCATGTCCGCAATAAATTGACGAATGGCCTGAATCTTTAACGGGCCACGCCAGATGACAGCATCATCGCGATCCTTCATCATGTACTCAAGCGAAACAACCTTGAGGTTTTCGTTATAGGTAAGGGGTGGAATCAAATCGTCAGGATTCTTAGGTGCCTCCAGTGAGCCTTTGAGACCCAGCATTCGGACGACGTCAGGACCATGGAGGTCAACGTCCATTAAGCCAACTTTATGCCCTTTGTTTGCCAGACTGAGTGCAAGGTTGACGGCAACAGTTGATTTTCCAACACCGCCTTTTCCGCTCATGACCAGAATTTTATTTTTAATTTTCCCAAGGGATTTGTTGATGGCGATATCCTGCTGTGCCAGGTGAGCATCTGCTGAGTTGCAGCTACCGCCCTGTTCTGATTCGCAAGATCCGTCGCATGAACTGCTCATAATTGTCTCCGTTAAAAAAGAATAAATAATGTGATCAAATGAGGCCGTCAGAAGGTCAGGTCATTACTCCACTTGCCCCCGTATCTTTTAGCCGGGTTTAATATAGAGAAGGGCGATTATATATATGGAAAACACCCTTGAAACATGTAAGGCCTAAAACGGGATCACGCCCAAGTCATTCCTGTTGCTATCTGTAATACAACGTTGGCTATCACTTGGACTAACCAATGCTATTGACAAAATATTTTTTTTGCTCTTAAGAGAAAAAAGGCTTGCAGCAAGCGTCTTGATGATCACCTGAAAATAACCGGAAAGTAATCTAATTCCTGTTTAATGAAATGCAATGAAAAAAGGAGGGAAAAAAGAGGTCAGTGGCTTTTATAATTTATCCTGGTTGATCAGGATGGCTGAAGATGAGAGAAGAGCTGAGAAATATGCTGCTTCTATCTCACCGCATACATAGAGAAATATTCCATGGTCCCGTCGATTTTCTTCTGTCTTTTTCTTGATTTATAATTGTCAGAATAGTTATAGTGCTTATTTATCTTGCATCGCAGAACCTGACGGCGCATGAACATTTACTTATGTGACTGGAAGGGTATCTCCGCGCGGAGCTTGGCTTTACCTACCCTGGTTTTGATATTAATCTCAAGAGGGATAGTTATCATCTTTTAGCTCTTATGCGAAAGCAATTGATTTTTTAAAAGGAGAGTCATTGCATCACGCATACGAGAGGAGAAATACAATGGATCCGTTCAGTAAGAAGCTTTTTAAAGAACTGGAGCAGATGCAGCAGCAGACCGGTCGCATGTTGAGGAACATGTCCATAGCGCGAATGGTGCCCATGGATGCAGGTGGATGGGAACCACCTGTCGATATTTATGAGGGTGAGAATGAGATTTATGTCTATGTGGATATTGCAGGAGTTGAGCGACAGAATCTGCAGGTCACAGTTGATGAACAACGACTGCTGATAAGGGGAAACAGACAACTTCCTGCCCAGAAGTCCATTGCCTGTATTCACCAGTTGGAAATAGAGTTGGGTGATTTTCAACGGACAGTTGTTCTCCCTGCTATGGTAGACGTAGAAAATACCACTTCTTCCTATGCAGATGGCATTTTAGTGGTGAGGCTTCCTAAACGGGTCAAAAAGGGAAAAGTCAATATAGAGATACAACCTGGTGAATGATATGACAGAAGAACAGCATACAGAGCAGAAAAAGGTTGATCCAACCTCACTTGAAATACCTGCGTCACTTCCTATATTGCCTTTGCAGGGATTTGTTTTTTATCCAGGAATGGGGTTTCCTTTGCAAGTGGCCAGTGAATCCTCCAAGAAGCTTATTGATGATGTCTTGCTCGGCGACCGCATGTTGGGCATGGTAACCAGTCGGAAAGAGAAGGTCGCAGAGGGCGAGTCTTTAGGAAAAGAGGAGTTGTACGAAATTGGGGTGGTCGGTTACCTCCATAAATTGACCAAGTCTCAGCAAGGGTATTATCAGGTACTGGTCAGTGGCACTAAAAAAATTAAGATTGACGAGTATACAGCAACCGATCCGTATCTTCGCGCCAAAATATCTGAAGTACCAATGGATATAGTAGAGGGCAAGAAGGTAGAGGCGCTTGTTTTTAATATTCGTAATCAGTTCCAGAAGTTGGTTAATGCCACTGAACTGCCCCAGGAAATGCTGCTAACGGTAAATACCCTGGAAAACCCTTTTTATGTGGCTTATTTGGTCAGCTCCCAGCTGAATCTAAAGATAGATGTGGAACAGGAAACCCTGGAACTAACCGATCTTCACGAATTGCTCCATTGGGTGACACGTGAACTCAACGACCGGATAGAAACGGTTGAGATGAGTAACGAACTGCAGAAAACCATGAAAAAAGACATGGATGGACGGCAGCGTGAATTTTTTCTTCGCCAGCAGTTGAAGGCCATTCGGAAGGAACTGGGTGAAGGGGAGGAGGACAAGGTCGAAATTCAGGAGCTGCGTGACCGGGTTGCTGAAAAGGCTCTTAGTGAAGAGGCAAAAAAGGTGGTTGATAAAGAGATCACTAGGCTTGATCGCATTTCGCCTTCATCACCGGAGTATTCGGTGTCAAGAAACTATCTTGACTGGATTCTTGATTTGCCATGGATGGAATCTACCACAGACACACTTGATCTTGAACAGGCCGAAAAAGATCTGGATAAAGATCATTACGGGCTACAAAAGATTAAAAAACGAATTATTGAGTTTTTGGCGGTCCGTAAACTGAAAGAAGATATCCACGGGCCGATTCTTTGTTTGAGCGGTCCTCCAGGGGTGGGTAAAACATCTCTTGGGCAGTCCATTGCCCGCACCATGAATAGAAAATTTGTCCGTATCGCGCTCGGTGGTTTGCGTGATGAGGCTGAGATCCGCGGGCATCGACGGACCTATATAGGTGCCCTGCCGGGCCGTATTATCCAGAGCCTGAAACGGGCTGAGGCAAATAATCCGGTTTTTTTGCTGGATGAGGTTGATAAACTCGGCAACGATTTTCGAGGTGATCCATCTTCGGCCTTACTGGAGGTTCTGGATCCTGAACAAAATTCGACATTTACAGACCATTATCTTGATGTTGAATTTGACCTGTCCAAGGTTATGTTTATTGCCACCGCAAACGTTCTGGATACCATCCCTGGACCTTTGCGTGATCGGATGGAAGTGGTTGAGCTTTCCGGGTATACCCAACAGGAAAAGGTTGCCATTGCCACCCGGCACTTGGTACCTAAACAGATCGAGGCCCACGCCCTGACAGCGGATGATATTGAGATTCCTGAGAAGACTGTTGAAAGTGTGATTGCTTCCTACACAAGGGAGGCTGGCGTCCGAAACCTGGAGCGAGAGATAGCGACTATCTGCAGAGGAATCGCTGCTGAGATAGCAAAAGGGAAAACAGAAAAAACTATTGTCACCCCCAAGAGTTTGTACACCTATCTTGGGCCGTTACGCTTTTTTCCTGAAATGAAGGCCCGCACCTGGGGACCGGGGCTTGCCACTGGTCTTGCGTGGACGCCTGTTGGTGGACAGATTCTTTTTATCGAGACTTCCATCATGAAGGGTAAAGGCGGGTTGACTCTGACCGGTAAACTTGGCGATGTGATGAAGGAGTCTGCGACAGCAGCTCTTACCTATATACGGTCTCATGCAGAAGAACTGGCTATTGATGAAGACCGTTTTGCAGCCATTGACCTCCACGTCCATGTGCCGGAGGGCGCTATCCCAAAAGATGGGCCATCGGCAGGGGTTTCCATGGTCTCCGCTCTGGTTTCGGTTATTACCGGTAATACAGTGCGTCAGGATGTGGCTATGACTGGTGAAATTACTCTTCGGGGTGATGTGCTGCCAGTGGGAGGTATTGGTGAAAAGGTGTTGGCAGCTCTACGGGCTGGGATTAAAGAGCTGATTCTACCTGTCTTAAATGAAAAAGATGTGTTGGAAATTCCGGAAGATATACGAGAGGGGGTGATTTTTCATTATCCTCATACTATTAGTGAAGTACTTGCAATAGCATTACAAAAAAAGGTGGATAGCTGATGCTTGGCTGGTTTAAGAAAAAGTTTGGTCGCAAAAAGAAGGCTGAACCGGAAGTAATAGAGATTCCTCAGGAAGTCGAAATTGAAGAAAGCGTTGTTCCTGAAGCGCTACCTGTGGTTGAAACGCCAGAGGTGGAGAGGAACGAGATCCCTGCTGTCGAGAAGGATGATACCGAGGAAGATATCCCACCCGATGTTGCGCAGGTAGAGGTTTTACCTGAGCTTGAGGAAGAACAAGAACTGCCTGCAGAGAAAGTGGAGGTAGTTGCTGAAGCCGTTTTAGAATCTGAAGATGAGGAAGAATCGAAGCCGGTAGATGCTCAACCGGAAATGGCAAAAGAAAAATTTCCTGTGAGTGAGGCCGAAGTCGACGAGCAGGTAAGTGCAAAACCCGTTGAAGTACCGGTTATAGAGGAGCCGGAAGACGCGCCTGTTGTTGATACTGGAGAAGAGGCGGGGAGCTCCAAAGATTCTTTTGACGTCGTAAGTAGAGAAGCTGATGTGGC
>JAUVLX010000295.1 GCA_030600525.1 Desulfobulbus sp.
ACAATGTTTTTTGCTCCCATTCTACGTTAAAATAAGAAGTTAAAAAAAATATGACCCATCCATCTATTTTTTTTATGGAAAGGTGCAGTTTGGTTGAAAACGCCAGGGGGGGCAAAGCTTTTATTGGGTGTAGTGTTGGTAACTTATTGAAATTAAGCGTTTAAAGTTCGCGTTGTCCACTGTAGTGGTGTTTAAAATCAATTATTGGGCTAAAATGTGAAAAAAATGATTATTCAATACCATTTTAGATGATGACCTCTCATTGAATGTGGTAAGAATTTGTCATCTTCAAAAGCTGATCATGTATTATTATTTTAAATTGTTGATGGCTTTGTTGTAGGTAAGTGTCAAACATTCAGGTTCTGTTTGTTTATGAGGATTCATAAAAAAGGAGAGTGAAATGAAGGTGTACACAGGTGGCGGTGATAAGGGGAAGACAAGCTTGTTTTCCGGAGAAAGGGTAGCAAAACACAGTCTGCGCATTGATGCCTACGGAGATCTGGATGAGCTAAATTCCGTCATCGGTGCACTTATCTCAATGTTGCCGGATGGTACCGATCAGGTGAGAGAAGAGTTGCTACACATTCAGGCACGACTGTTTCAAGCAGGCGCCTGGCTGGCAACTACCCCTGGTTCTTCAGCCACTGAATTTCTAGAACAGATTCCAGCAAGTGTAATCACTGATCTTGAACAAAAAATTGATCAACTCTCCGAAGAGTTACCTGCGCTTAAAGAATTTATCCTGCCTGGAGGATCTACGACAGCTTCTTGGGCCCATATCGCTCGCACTGTGTGCAGGCGTTGTGAAAGAAAGGTAACGCAACTTAATATAGAAATTCAAACGGATGCCGAAGACAGTACCCTGGAAAATGTTCTGGTTTATCTCAACAGACTCTCTGACTACCTCTTCGTTGTTGCAAGATATGTTAACAAAGTGAGTAACACTCAAGATCAAGCATGGCAGCAACCATGAACAACAGCCAGATGCGATATCCGGTTGTTGTGACCGGTCGCAATTGGCTGACACCTGATGTGTATGAACTCAACTGCACCCGTCCTGAAGGATTTAAGTTTCGTTGTGGACAGCATGTCAGTCTGAGAGTCGGTGAAGAGGAACGCTATTACACCATTGTTTCTTCTGAGAACAGCAGTAGCCTGTCGTTTCTGATCAAAAAAGTACCACAGGGAGCAGTTAGTCTTGCACTGGCAACCCAATCGATCGAGAGTATGATTGAGATCAACAGGCCCAGCGGTTACCTTGTGCCGCGGGTAACAGAAAGACAGCGAGTATTTGTAGCGACCGGAACCGGAATAGCCCCCTTTGTGTCTATGATTGCCAGTGGGAAAGAGGTCGACTACCTTCTCCATGGAGCAAGGGACCTTGAAAATTTTTACTACCAGGATACCTTTGTCGATGCTGTACCTTTTTACATCCGCTGCCTTTCACGGCAATCCGGTCAAGGCGGTACTGGAAATGACATCTATGCCGGATATGTAACCATCTTTATCGAACAATCGCTGCCCCAAGGGACCTATGATTTTTATCTTTGCGGCAAGTGGGATATGATCAGGGAGGCCACCCATGCGGTCGATAATCGATTCCCTGATGCAAATATTTATAGCGAAGGCTTCTATTGACAGGTTGTCTCAAACACTATCCTAATGAACAATATTGCTGATTTCGCCGGCCAATTTCGTTTTTCCTGCTAGGCAAGACTGGGTCTCTTAAATGCGACGGTGCTACTGTCCCCGTAGTCCAGACATATGGAGTAGTTAACCTCTTATTTTGCTTTTTAAGTGGAAGAAAAATAAAACATGTCTTGACTGTGCTTGAAAATATTTGGTATACGAAATACACCAACGGCACTGAGGTTCCTTTAATGGGGATATAACTCGAAGTAGGCTGGTGCATGATCAAAGGTTAGTTTTGGAGTCTCAAAAGATTCTATACCAAAAAAATCTATCTTGTGTTTATTCCGGCTTTCCGAATTTTTATTCCATCCCGTCTTTAAAGGTTCCTGTCCTATCAACAACACTTCATCAAGGAGGGTTCAATAGGATGTATTTTTCGATCCACATGCATTCCGCATGTGCTTTTCACTGGACAGCTTTGCGATACATATCGGTTATAGGGGCTCAATGCTTCGTTTTCGATCCGGTGGCTTCTCATGCCCGATTTCCGGCATTATTACTCTCCTGCCTTTTTTGAACAATCAGACCTGTCATCAATACTATGCAGAGAGTAAAACACATCAACACTTAGGAGGCGATTGATGGACGGAACAACAAACTATGACATTAATTTTTTCAAACCGAGAACAGCTTTTTTAAAAGAAAATGTTCGTATCATTACCATCTGTATTACCATCTGGGCAGTATGCGTCTTTGGATTTCATATTTTCATGAAAGTGATCGAGAAAAGAACTCCAGAGCCAGGGTATATAACCTATGAGCAGGTGTATCCTAAGTTAACTGACGGCACTGCTACTGCAGAGGACAAGGTGGAGATTGCCAAGGTCTACCTGGGGTTAATTGGTAAATCAATTGCTTTGCAGAAAAATGATGTTTTGAAAGGGGCTTTTACTGCAGCAGTACATGATGCCCTTCCTTCAACAGAAAAAGAAGCTTTTAAAGCTGCAACCCTAACAGAGACAACTGATAAAGGTGTTGCCAATGTCGCAAATGTTGTTAAGGCGTTGGGGCTTGAGGACGACATAGTGCTTAAGGGGGTGGTACCCTTTGCTCTGGTTCCTATGGAAGGAACTGCCCTGTCGATGACAGCACCGGAAATTCCAGCGATAATGGAGAAGTATCTCATCCATTTTCAATCGTTTTTGACCGACACCAAATTGTTTGGTTTTCCTTTTCATTATTTTTATTCCGCAGTTTTTCTCCTTACCCTTTTTAATCTCATATGCCTAGTTTACTGTTTTGTCATTGATGGTGTGATGAAGAAACACGGTATGGAAAGCGAAAATGAATAGGAGAACTGATACAATGATGAAAATGAAAAAAAGCACGTTGTTTTTTGTGGCACTTGTTCTGGGTTCGCTTCTGTCTGTACTCCCGGCTTTTGCCGCCAGTGGAGGAAACCTTGAGGGAGGTTTTAAGCTAGTCCCGGCACTGATTCTGATCGCGATGATCGCATTGTTTCTCAGTATTGGTTTTATGAATAAAGCCGAAGGTACTAGCGACTATTATGCTGCAGGTAGATCAATCTCCAGTTTTGGATCAGGGATGGCGATTGCCTCAAACTGGATGAGTGCTGCTTCCTTTCTCGGGATGGCTGCCATTATGTATGGAAGCGGCTATCATGGATTATCGTATGTAGTAGGTTGGACCGGGGGGTATGTCTTACTGCTGGTATTGATGGCTTCTCAGGTTCGTCGTTTTGGAAAGTATACAGCCACTGATTTTATTGGTGACCGGTATTATTCAAATGGTATGCGGCTGGCTACAGCAATCATCGCTATTTGTATCTCGTTTAGCTACTGCGTCGGTCAGTTTGGCGGTATTGGCATCATGTTTAAATGGATTCTTGGTATAAATTACACCTGGTCCGTTATTATTGGTGCATCTGTTGTTTTAACCTACACCTTAGTTTCAGGTATGCTTGGTGTGACTAAAAATCAACAAATTCAGTATGTTATTCTTATTATAGCATTCTTGATACCATCCTTTATTCTCACCTATAAATTTGATTATTTTTGGCTTATTCCACCAATCGGTTATGGACAGGTTGTTTCTGATATCGTGGCCGGGACTGTAACACCCTATGTAAGCTCTCTAGGTCATCCCATGGCAACGGTACCAACGCCGGAATTTGCCATGCCGTGGGATCCTGCAACCGGAAAAGATTTTTTTCAATGGATGGCTACCTGTTTTGCCTTGATGATAGGTACCGCCGGGTTACCCCATGTAATTCAGAAATTTTATGTTGTTCCTAAACCAAGTGACGCTCGCTGGTCTGTCACCTGGGGCTTGTTTTTTATCTGTATTCTTTACTGGACCGCACCGCTTTACTCAGCATTTGGTAAGATTTTGTCTTCCAACCCTGAAGTCGGTGCCCTTGCAAAGGATGCCATTGTTGTCTATACGGCCCAGCTCGGTTCCGTACATCCGTTGATAGTCGGTTTTCTTGCTGCAGGAGCAGTAGCTGCAGCGTTTTCAACGGTGTCCGGACTCCTTGTAGCAGGGTCTTCAGCGTTTTCGCATGATATTTATTTTAGTGTTTTTAACCCGCAGGCAACAGGTGAGCAGCAGATGCGAATGGTAAAGCTTGCAACGATAGTCATGGCTATCGGAGTCGCAGGTGTATCATTGCTCAAACTTGGTCTCATTGCCCAGCTCGTTGCTGTAGCCTTTTCACTTGCTGGCTGTACAATGTTCCCACTGTTTCTTGTCGGCATTTGGTGGAGCCGTTCCAACAGGGCCGGCGGCATTGCCAGTTTGAGCACAGGAACTTTTATTTCTTTGGTTGTTATTGTTTACTTTGTCGCTGGCAAGTATGGCGTTAGCCTTCCGGGAAAAGACTTCATGAACTACTGGCTTAATCCATGGTATTATGCTTG